>CAJXNA010000086.1 GCA_913056415.1 uncultured Chloroflexota bacterium
TTATGTCACGTCTGGTTCTCACCAAAACGCCGCACCCACGCTCTTCAGGGCGATATACAGTCCTGCGTGTTCCAAGCGCTTGACCAGGTCGCAACGGAGCACAACATCCTCCTGATCGAACGCGAAAGCCTACCCGACCACATCCATCTCTTGCTCCGTCTTCCGGAGTCGCTCGCCCTGCCCCAAGCCATGCGATACCTGAAAGGCACTTCAGCTCGTCGTGTGTTCCAACTGATGCCAGAACTGAAATCAGACCTCAAGAGCAATCACTTTTGGCAACGGGGCTACGGCACCAAAACCGTGGAGCCAGGAGCGATTCCTAGCATTCGCAGGTATATCAGGCAACACCGTTCAGCTATCTTGGAGCCGCGGACTTCAGTCCGCGGGGAAGCTATCCCTACGGCACGAGGACCGCGATGACTGAGCGCTACAACCCCGCCGAAGTCGAGAAAAAGTGGCAGGCAAAGTGGGAGGCCGACGGCCTTTACCAAACCACCGACGACGATCGCCACAAGTTCTACTTCCTCACCATGCTCCCCTACACCTCCGGCGATATCCACGTCGGCCACTGGTACGCCATGGCCCCCGCCGACACCGCCGCCCGATACCGCCGCATGCGCGGCCTCAACGTCTTCTTCCCCATCGGCTTCGACGCCTTCGGCCTCCCCGCCGAAAACGCCGCCATCCGCCAGGGCATCCACCCCCATAAGTGGACCTACGACAACATTGACCGCATGCGCCGCCAGATCCGCTCCATAGGCACCATGTTCGACTGGACCAGCGAGACCATCTCCTCCGACCCCGAATACTACCGCTGGAACCAGTGGTTCTTCCTCAAATTCCTCGAAAAAGGGCTCGCCTATCGCGCCCTCGCCCCCGCCAACTGGTGCCCCTCCTGTCAGACCGTCCTCGCCAACGAGCAGGTCCTCCCCGATGGCACCTGCGAGCGCTGCCATACCTCCGTCACACAACGCGACCTAGAGCAATGGTTCTTGCGCATCACCAACTACGCCGACGAGCTCCTCGACCTCTCCGGCATCGACTGGCCGGAGCGCATCGCCACCATGCAGCGCAACTGGATCGGCCGCTCGGAGGGAGTCGAGATCACCTTCGGCCTCGACATTCCCGGCGTCGACCAGAAGGAGCTGCGCGTCTTCACCACCCGCGAGGACACTATCTTCGGCGTCACCTTCATGGTGCTGGCGCCGGAGCACCCGCTCGTCCCCCTCATCACCACCCCCGATCGCCGCGCCGAGGTGGACGCCTACGTGGATCAGGCCCGCCGCCAGACCGAGATCGAGCGCCTCTCCACGGAGCGCCAGAAGACCGGCGTCTTCACCGGCGCCTACTGCAAGAACCTCCTCTCCGGCCGGGACGTCCCCATCTGGATCGCCGATTACGCCCTCCTCTGGTACGGCACCGGCGCCGTCATGGGCGTCCCCGCTCACGATCAGCGCGACTTCGAGTTCGCCCAGCAGTTCCAGATCCCCGTCCGCGTCGTCATCGCCCCGCCGGACTGGGACGGCGAACCCCTGGAGCAGGCCTACCTCGACCCCGGCGTCATGGTGAACTCAGACCGCTTCGACGGCCTGCCCAACGACGAAGGCAAAGAGGCCATTGCGGATTATGTCGAGTCCGAGGGCTGGGGTAAGCGCACCGTATCCTACCGCATCCGCGACTGGCTCATCTCCCGTCAGCGCTACTGGGGCACCCCCATCCCCATCATCCACTGCCCCGAGTGCGGCGCCGTCCCCGTCCCCGAGGACCAGCTCCCCGTCCTCCTGCCCGAGGACGCCGAGTTCAAGCCCACCGGTGAGTCCCCCCTCGCCACTCACGAACGGTTCGTCAACACCACCTGCCCCCGCTGCGACGGCCCCGCCCGCCGCGAGACCGACACCATGGACACCTTCATGGACTCCAACTGGTACTTCATCCGCTACCTCAGCCCCCACTACGACGCCGCGCCAGTCGACCCCGAGCGGGCGGAGAAGTGGCTGCCCGTGGACCAGTACACCGGCGGCGCTGAGCACGCCGTCATGCACCTCCTCTACGCCCGCTTCTTCTGGAAGGTCGCCCGCGACCTCGGCGTCGTCCGGGGAGACGAGCCGTTCCTCCGCCTGTTCAACCAGGGCCAGATCATGGGGCCGGACGGCCAGCGCATGTCCAAGTCCCGCGGCAACGTCGTCGCCCCCGACGAGTACGTCGCCCGCTACGGCGCCGACACCTTCCGCTGCTACCTCATGTTCATCGGCCCCTGGGACGAAGGTGGCCCCTTCGGCATCGAAGGCATCGCCGGCATCTGGCGCTGGCTAAACCGCGTCTGGGGCCTCGTGCTCAACCAGCCGAGCTTCGGCCAGGCGCCCGCCGAGGCCGTCCGCGACCTCCGCCGCCTCACCCACCAGACCATCCGCAAGGCGACCGCGGACATGGAGCGCTTCCGCTTCAACACCCTCCTCGCCGCCCTCATGGAGCTCACCAACGGCCTCCTCCGCCACCGCGACGCCGGCCCCGTCGACCGCGATGCCTGGAGCGAGGGCGTCCAGTCGCTGTTGCTTATGCTGGCGCCCGTTGCCCCCCACGTCAGCGAGGAGCTGTGGGCCCGCAGCGGCCGCCCCTACAGCGTCCACACCCAGGCCTGGCCCGCCTGGGACGACGACCTCGCCCGCGAGGATGAGATCACCCTCGTCGTTCAGGTCAACGGCAAGCTCCGCGACCGCATACAAGCGCCGGCCGACATCGATGAGGAGCGCGCCACGGAGCTGGCCCTGGCCAGCGAGCGAGTCCGGCAGTTCACCAAGGGGAAGCAGGTGGCGAAAATCATCTACGTCCCCGGCAAGCTGGTCAATCTGGTGGTAAAGTAACGGATCCATCCGGCGGCGCAGCCTTTAGGCTGCGATCCCAAAAACGTAGCTGCAGGGCTTCAGCCCGCCTACTGGTTCGAGCCAACTGATGCCCCAGCCTTTAGGCTGGGGTCTGGCCAATCCCCCGCCAGCTGGTCAACGTCGTGGTGCGCTAGGCGCGGTAGCCGCGAGCTCTAGCTCGCCCCCTACCGTGCCCCGTGCTAGAATCAGCCTGCCAAGAACAGACGTATCCCTATCTGACACAGCCAAACCTCATGCCTACCACATCCGAGTCCCGCATCATCGCCGCGCCGCCGCGCCTTGTCATTCTGAGCGGCGCCCACGCCCGCTCGGGGCGCGATGATTGTCGCGAAGGAATCTGGGGAAGGGCTACGTCACCGTTCTCACAGACCAACTGCCGCCGGATGCTCACGCCCTCCACCCCGCCGTCCTTCCACCCCACTCGGCTCAGCATGACACGTTGGAAATAGCCCATGCCCACCACGTCTGAGTCCCGCATCATCGCCGCGCCGGTGCGCGAGGTCTGGGCCGCCATCACGGACCTGGAGGCCGCCCATCGCTGGAACGGAGCCTGGCAGCGCGTCGAGTACCTCTCCTCCCAGCGCGAGGGCGTGGGCACCCCCTTCCGCGCCCACACGGAGGACGGCCTGGCGCACGACTTCCAGATCAGCGAGTGGGCTCAGATGGAGTACATCTCCTTCGCCCCCGTCCGGAACGAGGCCGAGGACAAGGAGAAAAGCTACATGCTCACCCTGGAGTCGCAGGCCTTCCTTCTTCGGCCCGAGAACGACGACCACACGGACGTGACCCTATTCGCCACCGTCGCCAGCCACGGCCTCCGCGGCTGGTTCGCCGCCCGTTTCGTCTGGCCCTCCTACCAGCGTCAGGGGCTTCGCAGCGCCCTCGACGCCCTCCAAACCCTCGTCGAACCCCAGCCAGACGAGGACGAACAGACCCACGCTGACTCATGACCCGGCTTCGCCTCCTCCCCTTCCTCGCCTTCGCCATCGCGCTGGCCCTCATCACTCTGTCCCTCTCGCCCCATCCCTCCCAGGCCAATCAGCCTCTCATCATCACCTCAGACATCTCCTACGACATTCGCCCCGATTCCGGCCCTGTTCACGTCTCCTGGCAGGTAAGCGTAAATAACAACGACCCTGAGACCGTGGAACGGGAGTCCGGCACCATCTTCTTCTACGACTCCCTCACCTTCCCCATCCTCCGCGGTTCCTCCAATCTCAGCGCCCGCTCCGGCCCCACCACTCTACCCATCTCCCTCGACCCTTCCAGCGATGGTCCCCTTGTTACCGCCACCATCTCCTTCGACCGCATGCTATTCTTCAACGATACCTACTCCTTCTCTCTAGACTACGATCTAACCTCCGCCCGCGAGGACTCCCTCCTGATCACACCCTTCTATGTCTTCCTTCCCGCCATCTCCTTCGGCAACCAGTCAACCGTTTCCATCCTCACCCCCGCGGACTCAGCCTGGGAAGTCAGCCTGGAGCCCGTGGACTGCGCCGGCTCGGGCCCCGTCTTCACCTGCCGGTCATCCTCTGCTGACCAGCTCCAGCTGGCCGCCTTCGCCGAAGTCAGCCGCCCCGACGCCGCAGTCACCACCCCCATATCAACCCCACTGGAAGGCGTCGACGTCACCCTTACCTACTTCCCGGGCGAAGAGACCTGGGCCCAGCACATCCAGGACCTGGTCACCGCCGGCCTTCCAGTCATAGCAGACCTCTACGGCTTCCCCCGCACGGGCCCGCAGACAATCAACATCGCCGAGCGCGGCCGCCAGATAATCTTAGGCTACGAAGGGCTCACCTCCTGCGACATCGCCTCCTGCGACATCGACATCTCCCCCATCGCCGACGACATCACCGCCCTCCACGAGCTGGCCCACCTCTGGTCCGACATCTACGACAACCGCTGGCTCGCCGAGGGCTTCGCCAATCTCATCGCCCTCAAGGCCGCTCAGCATCTCGGCCCCGGCCTCATTCAGGGCAGCACAGACCCGCCGACGCAGACCACCCTTGACCTCCGCCTGGACGAGTGGGGCGATGTCGCCTACCTCATCGCCGCCACACCTGATCAGGAGGCCATTGAGGACGCCGGCTACGATAGATCGTTCCGTTTCCTGACCCTGCTGGAAGACACCGTCGGTCTGGACAACCTTCAGCAGACCAACGCCGACTTAGCGGCGGACGCTGTACCGGCAGACAGTCGCCGCTTCCTGGACGCCTTGGAAGACGCCTCCGGCCAAGAGCTAGGCCACCTCTTCCTCGAATGGGTCTTCCCGGACTCCTTCGCTCCCGTCCTGGAGCAACGCCGCCTCGCCCGCGACCGCTTAGCCTCCCTCACCAACGCTGCACAGGCCGAGGCCCTGGACCCCGGCCCGCTCGAGGTCATCCAGGCTGATGTCACCGCCTGGCGCTTCGACGACGCCCTCGCCGCCCTGGACGATGCCGAAGCCGGCCTCCAGCTCTACCTCGGGCTAAAGGGGCAACTGGCCTCCCTGCGAGAAGCCGTCCAGACCGCCGGCCTCCCCTTCCCCCGCACCATTGACACAGCCGTCGCCGCCTGGCAATTCAGCAGCCTGGAGCAGACCCTCAACGACGCCGATGCTTTCCTCACCGCCTACCTCCGCGCCCGCGGTAAAGTGGACCAGCCCCGCAACCTCTGGCAGCGCCTCGGCCTCTGGGGAAGCGACCCTGAAGCCTCCCTCCACAGCGCCCGCATCGCCTTTGCCGCCGGCGACTTCATGGACGCTACGGCCGACAGCGAAGAAGCCTACGACATGATCGAGGACGCCGGTACCGCCGCCCTCATTCGCCTCCTCATCCTCCTCGCCGTCCTCGCCGCCCTGGCCACCGCAGTCGCCATCTGGTTCCGACGCAGCCGCCGGCGCTTCCCCTAGCTGGTAGGCCGCTCCGCCGCCCGCTTCTCCAGCGTGTCCACCCCCCGCTGCACCGTGGCGATGAACTCGTTCAGCTCACCCTCCAGCTTCTTCAACGTCTGCAGCGCGTAAACGTCCGCCTCCCGCATCTGCTCCCGCGCCGTTTCCTGCGCATCGTCCAGGCGCGCCGCCGCCTGCGCCTCCGCCTCCCGCGAGAGCTCCAGCACCCGCTCCTGCGCCTGGGCCAGTATCTGGCGTGACCTCTCCTCCGCCGCCTTCACTACCTCCGTCTCCTTCAGCCGCTCCTCCACCTCCTCCTTCGCCCGCGTGATGATCCGCGAGGCCTCCGCCGTAGCGTCCGCCAGCACCTCATCCCGCTTCTCCATCACCTCACGAGCGTCGTACACCTCCTTCGGCACCGACACTCGCATGCGGTCGATCAGGTCCAGCAGACGCTGCCGCGGCATGACCAGGCCGCCGCCCACCGGCAGCTTGCGCGCCTCACCCACGATCTCCTCAAGACGGTCTATGTGGTGCAGGATGTCCACAGCGGGCCTCCTCTAGGTCTTCCCGCCGAACTTCTCCCCCAACGCCTTCGCCACCGCGGCCGGCACCAGCTCCGCGACATCGTACCCCATGCCGGCCACCTCTCGGATCCGGTGACCGCTCACGAACAGGTGCTCCAGGCTGGCCATCAGGTAGACCGAATCGATCTCCGGCGCCATCTTGCTGTTCATCAGCGCCATATCGAACTCCGCCTCAAAGTCGGTCACCGCCCGGATGCCGCGCACCAGCGCTTTCGCCCGCTCCTTGCGCACGAAGTCCACTATCAGGCCGGAGAACGACTTCACCTCCGCATGCTCGATGTGCCCAATCGCCCCCGCGAACAGCTTCACCCGCTCCTCAGTGGTGAACAGACAGCCCTCCGGCGGCAGATCGTACACCGCCACCACTACCCGATCGAACAACGTCGCCGCCCTCTGCGCGATATCCACGTGCCCCAACGTGACCGGATCGAACCTGCCGGGGTAGACCGCTGTTACCAAATCGGCACCTCCTAGCGATAGATCGAGACAGCGCTGTCGCCGTGCCTCAGCGTCTTCACCTGCGATAGCCCACCCAACCGCTCCGGCCCCTCCTCCCGCGAGCTGTACTCCAGCACCAGGACCGTCCTGCCGGCCTCCGCCAGTCCGGACTCCACCAGCCGCTCCAGCGACGGGGCCGCTTCCTGCGCGTAGGGCGGGTCGGCCAGCACCAGCGTGTACGGCCCCTCCAACCTGGCCAGCGCCCGCTCCACCGGCGCGCAGTGCACCTTCGCCAGCCCATCGAACCGCGTCTTGGCCAGGTTCTCGCGGATTGATGCGCAGGTGCGGGCGTCCTTCTCCACGAAGTCGCACCACTGGCCGCCGCGGCTCAGCGCCTCGATCCCCAGCGCCCCGCTGCCCGCGTACAGGTCCAGCACACGCGTCAGCTCCACTCCCATCGACTCCAGGGCCGAGAAGATCGCCCCCCGCACCAGATCCGAGGTCGGCCGCGTGGCCCGCGAAGGAGGTCCGGCGAGGCGGTGACCCTTGGCTCGTCCGGCGATCACCCGCATGACAGATACCCGCTCAGGGCACCTTAGTCGTGATCTTCGCGGGGTCCGTGTCGGTCGCCTCGTTGCCATCGGTGTCTTGGACCACGACGGTTATGATGTCCGTCACCTCCTCACCCGAGACTGCGGGGGCGGTCTCGGTGAACGTGCACTGTATCTCGTCGGCTCCGCCGTCCAGCGCGTTCCCATCGCCATCGTCCGCCGCCAGCGTTTGGCCGACGACATCCACGCCCGCGGCCAGGCAGGTGATGCCCGGGTACACGTCGTCCAGTAGCGAAGTGATCGTGACTTCCACAGGGCTGTCGTTGTCAATGGTTATCAGGTAGGTTACCGGGGAGTCTGGCGTCACCAGTTCGTCATTGCTGAAGATGGGATCGGGGTCATCCCCCTCCGCTAGCTTGCCCACCTGCACGGCCACAGTCGGCGCAGGCGCAGGTGTAGGCGTAGGTGTCGGCGTGGGCGTGGGCTCCTCCGGCGGGAACGTCACCACCACCGTCGGCTCGTCCGCCCGCTCCGCCTTCGCCTCCACCGTGAGCTCCCGGCCGAAGCGCC
>CAJXNA010000087.1 GCA_913056415.1 uncultured Chloroflexota bacterium
GCGTAGGCTATGCGCGTCCCGTCGGCGCTGGTGCAGAAGCGGATCTGGGGTTCCATACCTACTGCCCGCTCATCCTGAGCCGTCCGCGTCAGCGGACGAGTCGAAGGACCGCCAGCGCACCTCGTACAGCCTCACAGGCTCTTCGAACCCCTTGAGCGACGCCTCACCTCGGTCCGCAAACAGGAAGTCCTTGCCCTTGGCCAGTTGCCTGACGACATCGGACACCAGTATCTCGCCGCCCTTAGCCGTCGCGGTTATCCTGGCCGCTTCATTGACCGCAGTCCCGTACAGGTCCCCCTCCTCCGCTATCGGCTCCCCCGCGTTCAATCCGATGCGCACCCGGATAACCTCCGCTCGTCCTGAGCCTGTCGAAGCCTGTCCTGAGCCCTGCCGAAGGGGGCGGGCGGAGTTCCACTCCACGAACGCCCTCTGCATGGCGATGGCGCACTCCAGCGCCCCCGTCGCCGAGGTGAACGAGGCCATGAACCCGTCCCCCATCGTCTTCACCTCCGCGCCCCCGTGCGCCTTCAGCGCCTCCCGCACGATGCGCTCGTGCTCCCGCAGCACCTCCCGCGCCCTGGCGTCCCCCAGCCGCTGGGTGAGCGCCGTCGACCCCTCCACGTCCGTGAACAGGACAGTGCGGAAGGCGCCCGCATCAGGCGGCGCGGCCGACGGCGCCTGAGTGCGGCCCTCATCCAGGAACTGCGTCATGGCTTCCAAGTACGAGGTGTCGCCGAAGTAGGAGTGGCCAATATCGCCTTCGAGAGCAACGAAACGGGCGTCCGGGATCAGCGAGGCAGCGGCCCTCCCGGCTGCGATGGGCACGTTGCGGTCGCCGCGCCGGTGAAGGACAAGCGTGGGAGCCTTCACCTGGGACAGGTACGGTCTGACGTCGACGCTTGCGTAGAATTCGATGTACCTCGCTGCCGTTTCCGGTGACACGTGCTCGCGCAGGCTGTTGGAAAGCCAGCGCTGCGCCTCGATCGGCCCGCTGGGGAACAGAATGTCCGCAAGGGCTCTCCGGGCCAGACTCCAATTCCCGCGGATAAGCTCCGCCAGGCTACGGATGGCCTCTGGCCTGACCATGTCCTCGCCGCACGGATACGCTTCCCAAAGCACCAGCCGCGAGACGTGCTGCGGATGGTGCACCGCATAGGCGACGCCGACCGCTGCGCCGTCGAGCATCCCCCACAAGTCGAACCGGTCCAGTTGAAGGCGGTCAACGAGAGTCTCCACATCGGCGACCTGGGCCTCCACCGACAGGTCATCGACTTCCCGCTGGGAAGCGCCCACCCCCCGCCGGTCAAACCGTACCAGCAAGCAGCCCTCAGCCAGACTCTCGAAGAAGGCACGGACTTCGGGGTGCTCCCAGTCCCGCTCCATGTCGTCACCCCACGGAGACACGACCACGAAAGGCGGCCCCTCGCCCAGGGTGGTGTAGGCTATGCGCGTCCCGTCGGCGCTGGTGCAGAAGCGGATCTGCGGCTCCATTGCGGCACTATCCTACACCATCCGCACTCTCGCCGCGTAGAGGGGCGACCCAGATGGCCCGAGAACAAGTTGGGGGTGATCGGCTTCTGGTGGTCAACAATACCGCCGACTGAAGTCGACGGCTCGATGGAATGTAGCGGAGGCCTTCAGGCCTCCATGCCGCCGGTGGCGACCTGAAGGTCGCCGCTACAAGGTGTGGGGCCCGGCCGCCGACTACTCGAACTCCCAGCCGTCGCCGTCACTGTAGGCGCGCAGCACCCGCCGCGCCACCACCATCCTGTGCACCTCGTCCGGCCCATCGTAGATGCGGCCGGCGCGCGCCGCCCGGTACATCGACTCCAACGGCGTGTCGCCGGAGACGCCCAGCGCCCCGTGCACCTGGATCGCCCGGTCGATAACGTCGATAAGTATCCGCGACCCCCAGAACTTGATCAGCGATATCTCCACCCGCGCCTCGTCGCCCTGGTCCACCTTGTGGGCGGCGTGCAGGGTGAGCAGCCGCGCCGCCTGTATCTCGGCCACGGAGTCGGCGATCCAGTTCTGCACCGTCTGCTTCTGGGCCAGCGTGCTGCCGAAGGCGACCCGGTCCAGCGCCCGCCGGCACATCAGGTCCAGCGCCCGCTGCATCTGCCCCAGCCAGCGCATGCAGTGGTGGATGCGGCCCGGCCCCAGCCGCTTCTGCGCGATCATGAACCCGTCGCCCGGGTTGCCCAGCGTGTGCGTCACGGGGACGCGGCAGTCCTCGTAGCGGATCTCGCAGTGGTTGCCCGCCGTCTCCCCCATCACCGGCACGCTGCGCACGATCTCGAACCCCGGCGTGTCCGTCGGCACGATGATCTGGCTCATCCGCCGGTAGGTCTGCGCTTCCGGCTCCGTCACGCACATGAGGATGGCGAAGGAGGCGCCCATGGCGCCGCTGGTGAACCACTTGTGGCCGTTGATCACCCACTCGTCACCGTCGCGGACGGCCTTCGTCTGGATCAGTGTGGGGTCCGAGCCCGCCACCTCGGGCTCCGTCATCGAGAAGCAGGAGCGGATATCGCCCGCCACCAGCGGCTTCAGCCAGCGCTCCTTCTGCTCCTCCGTGCCGAACTGCCACAGGATCTCCGCGTTGCCGGAGTCCGGGGCCTGCGCCCCGAACGCCCGCGGTGCGAACGGGCTCCGCCCCAGGATCTCGTTGATGTAGACGTAGGGCATGAACCCTATGCCCATCCCCCCCGCCTCGGCGGGCAGGTGGGGCGCCCACATCCCCATCTTCTTCGTCTTGCCCTGCAGCTCCTTCATCAGCGATTCGCGATCGTCCCCGCCATCGGCCAGTAACTGCTCGTTCGGGTAGATGTGCTCGTCCATGAAGGCGGCGACCTTCTGTCGCATCCCCCTGACTTCGGGCGTGATTGTGAAGTCGGGCATAGCTGGACTCCTTTCCGGCCTCTCCTTTACGGTGCCGTAAGCTCCCTGAACGCGGCCAGGCTCATCGCCGCCCGCTCGGCGGGGTCCAGCGAGACGGGCACTATGTTCACTATCGGCAGAGTGACCCCGTTCTGGCGGTAAGCCTCGATCTTCTCCCTAACCCGCCGCCTGTCCCCGAAGATGAGCACGTCGTCGATCACCTCATCGGGCACCAGCTTCAGCGCCTCCTGCCGGTCGCCGGCCCGCCAGGCCTCGGCCATCGGCCGCAGCAGTTCGCCGCGACCCAGCCATTCGTGGAAGGCGGCGTAGACGGGCGTCGTCAGGTAAGCGGTGATCATGAACCTGGCCAGCCCCCGCGCCGTCGCCTCGTCGGCGGCCGTCACGACGAAGATGCGACAGGCGATCTCCAGCGCTTCCGGGTCTTTGCCCGCGGCCCGGGCCGCCTCCTTCGCCACACCGACTACCTTTGGCACGTCGCCGGGGGCAAGCCAGTTGATAATGACGCCATCCGCCTTGCTCCCCGCCAGCGCCAGCATCCTCTCCCGCAACGCTCCCACAAAAATCGGCGGCGGCTGCGTCGGCCGACGCGAGAGCCGGAAGCCGCGCGTCTTGAGCGACTCCCCCTCCACCGACACCTTCTCGCCGGCGAACGCCTGCCGCAGGAACTCCAGCGTCTCCCGCATCCGGCCCAGCGGCCTGCGCAGGGGGACGCCGTTCCACCGCTCCACGATAGCGGGCGAGCTCGTCCCGATCCCCAGGCAGAACCGGCCGGGCGCCGCCTCCGCCATCGCCGCCGCCTCCATCGCCAGCAGCGCCGGGCCGCGCGTGAACACGTTGGCGATGGCGCTGCCCAGCCGCAGTTCGCTAGTCCAGGACGCCGCCAGCGCCAGCGGCACGAAGGCGTCCGTGCCGTCCACCTCCGCCGTCCAGGCGTCCGTGTACCCCAACCGCTCCGCCTCTTGGAGCACCTCCCGGTGTTCCAGAAGCGGTACGCCCTCCAGGGGAAACGTAATGCCCCAGCGGTCAGTCATTAAACCGGGGCTCCCGCTTCTCCATGAACGCCTGCACCGCCTCAGCGTGGTCCGGCGTCCGGCGCATCTCCCGGATAGCGAACCCCTCCTGCGTCACCACGCGACGCAGGTCACCCTCCGCCGCGTTCTCGTGCAGCAGCCGCTTGGCGGCCCAGACGGCGTCGCCGGGGTTGGCGGCGATCTCCTCCGCCAGCGCCATCGCTTCCTCCATCAGCTTCTCGTGAGGCACCACCCGGTCCACCAAACCCCTCTCCCCCGCCTCATTCGCATCGACGATGCGCCCGGTCAGGGCCAGGAACAAGGCGTTGCCCAGGCCGGCCACCGCCGGCAGGTAGCGAGTGCTGCCGCACTCCGGCGTCAGCCCCACCTTCACAAAGCGGGCGGAGAAGGTCGCCTTGTCCGAGGCGATACGGATGTCGCAGGCGAGTGGCATCGTCAGGCCGATGCCGATCGCCGGGCCGTTGATGGCGGCGATGATCGGCTTGCCCCGCCGCAGTACGATCGGCACCTCCGGGCTGCCCTCGCGGTTCAGCAGGGGCGACTCCGGAGGCCGCGGCTCACCCCGACTCGATATCTCGTCCGACCAGCCGCTGATGTCGCCGCCGGCGCAGAACGCCCGGCCCGCGCCCGTCACCACCAGCGCCC
The DNA here is from genome assembly GCA_913056415.1 of uncultured Chloroflexota bacterium. GTDB lineage: Bacteria > Chloroflexota > Dehalococcoidia > SM23-28-2 > RBG-16-64-32 > JADFNQ01. Next base: position 4,578 of record CAJXNA010000087.1, read on the forward strand.
CCACCTCACGGTCGGAGGACGCGCCGTTCACCGCGTCGATAAACTCACCCTCCATGCGTGGGTTCCAGGCGTTCAGCTTCTCCGGTCGGTTGAGGGTGATCAGGCTTACGCGGCCGCGCCGCTCGTACAGTATCGTCTCGTAGTTGGGGCTATCAGGCATGTCCTCCTCCGAAGGCTATCGGGGCGCGAGTGTCAATTTAGCACAGCGAATAGGTCATTGTCGCCGCTGGCAACCCGCACGGACACGGGTAGTTCACATATGAATGCCTATTGTAACGATCCGCTGTCTCGACTGTTGTCTTTATATAGCCAGACCGACTCACAGAAGAAGGGTTGCCTCAATGCCGGCCGGTATCCGGGTCCTGGTGATCGATAACGACGCCACCAGCCAGGGGGAGATTCAGAAGCTCCTCGTCCGGCGACGGTTCGTTGCCCTGGGCGGCACAGACTTGGGGGACGAGCTGGTGGCGATGGCGCGGGCGTTCCAGCCCCAACTAGTCCTGTTGAGCTATGACAACGGTCAGGAGTCACACGCTGTGGCAGACCTGGTGCTGAGCGAATCCCCGGAGGCGCGCCTCATAGTCTACTCGCACGGCAAGGGCCTGAAGTCCGTGAGCTTGAGCGTCGGGGGTGGCCTCGCTCATCGCCGTGTGAAGGTAGTGTCGACGGACGAACGAACCCTGCTGGCGGCGATCAAGTCGGCCTTGACCACGCCGCCGGAGCAGGCGCCCATCGAGGCCGATAACGGACGCCGGGAGGTTACCGCTCTCCCGCCCGTTGCCCCGGCGAGTGGAGACCCCTGGGGCGCCGGGCGGGCCGTGCTGTCGCGAGAGAGCCTGCAGTCCTTCTTACCTCACTTCGCACAACTGGCTTCAGATTGGCTCCTATCGCGCTCGCCCCAGGCCGAGCAGAGCCTGTTGGCGACCCTGGCGGAGGATGTGGAGGCGCCTTCATTCGGTGGCCGCGGGCGCGATGTAGTGCGGCAGGGTTTGGAAGCGATCTACTGGCGTCTGGGCCGCGATCTCAAGCTGATTCCAAGCGAGATGGGCTCAGAGACGGCGCTCGCAGTCATGGCGCCGGCGAACGACGGCCACTGGCGCCGCGCCGGCTACTTCGTGCTGCGGGTCTCGAAGGACAGCACCGTCAGCTACCTGGACTACCGCAGCAACGAGCCGTCCGGGGAAGGCGACCCGGTGTCAACGAGCCGACTAGCTGACGATCCTTACTAGACTCCAGGCACTTTACTCAAACCAGCCCCGCCACCAGATCCCCCACCTCCGACGTCGACAGACCCATCCGGCCCGCCGACAGCGACTTGATCTTGCCGCTCTCCAGCGCCCTCACGACCGCCCCCTCCACACGCTCTGCCGCCTCCGCCTCGCCCAGCTGCTCCAGCATCATCTGCGCCGCGCCGATCGCCGCCAGCGGGCAGACCACGCCCTGACCCGTGTACTTGGGCGCGCTGCCGCCTATCGGCTCGAACATGGAGACGCCCTCCGGGTTGATGTTCCCCCCGGCGGCGACGCCCATGCCACCCTGGATCATCGCCCCCAGGTCCGTGATGATGTCGCCGAACATGTTCTCCACCACGATCACGTCGAACCACTCCGGGTTCTTCACGAACCACATGCAGGCCGCGTCCACGTGGGCGTACTCGCGGCTGATGTCCGGGTAGTCCGCCTCGCCCACCTCGTTGAACGCCCGCCACCAGGTGTCGTGGACGTACGTCAGCACGTTCGTCTTGGCGACAAGGTGGAGCTGCCGCTTGCGGTCCCGCTTTCGGGTCAGCTCGAAGGCGTAGCGGATCGCCCGCTCGGCGCCGAAGCGCGTCGTCATGTGCACCTGGGTCGACACCTCCTGCGGCGTGCCCTTGTACTGAAAGCCGCCCATGCCGCTGTACAGCCCCTCCGTGTTCTCACGGATGACCATGAAGTCGATCTCCTCCGGGCCCTTGTCCTTGAGCGGGCAGTCCACGCCGGGGTAGAGCTTGACCGGCCGCAGATTGATGTACTGGTCCAGCTCGAACCGCAGGCGCAGGAGCAGCCCCTTCTCCAGGATGCCGGGCGTCACCTCCGGGTGGCCCACGGCGCCCAGGTAGATCACGTCAAAGCCGCGCAGCTCCTCCAGAACGGAGTCGGGCAGCACCTCGCCGCTCCTGAGGTAGCGCTCGCCGCCCAGGTCGTACGTCTCGGTCTGATAGCGGAAGCCCGTACGGGCCGCGGCCGCCTCCAGCACCTTCAGCCCCTCGCGGATCACCTCCGGGCCGGTGCCGTCGCCGGGGATAACGGCTATTCGATGCATACGGCTCTCCTCGTGACTTCATTCCTCATTCGGTAGGTCAAGCGTAGCCTGACCTGAGTGCGGACTCAGGCTGGGCCGAAGTTTAGCATAGGGGCAGGCCTGGGTTAAGGCGGAGCGCTATCGCCGCTCGGCCTTGTCCCGCCGTTTAGGGATGCGCCGCGGGTGCTGCGCCGCCAGGTCCGCGAACACGGCGCGGAAGCTGATCAGCCCGCCCATGCCGAACACCACCATCATCGGCCACAGGCGGATGCGGCGCAGGTTGCCGACGCCCATGTTGACGATCACCATCCAGGCGGCTGCGATCATCCCCGGCACGAACCACAGCGCCGCGAAGGTGGAGGCGACGACGCGCAGCGACGAACGGCGTACCCCCAGCCCACGGTCGCCCACGATCAGCCACAGCAGGCCGGCGAACCCCAGCATCCCGAACGTCCGCTCCGCGATGGTGCCCTGGCTCGCCTTCCAGATGGTGAAGAAGCCGTTCATCAGAACCATGAGCGTGTTGCGACCCCGTGGCTCCTCGTGCTCCTCCTCCTCAGTGAAATCGTATATCTCCTCCTCCACCTTGCGGCCGAGGCCGCGCACGCGGTTCCAAACGTCTCGGATCGGGTCAGAGGGCATGGCTATTTCACCGCGGAGCCGAGGAGAGTGTAGCCCTTGAGGCTGACTCTACCGTTGGGATCGCCGCCGGCGGCGGCGGTCGCGATCTCCAGTGCGGCGGTCTCTTGTACTGCGGGAGGCAGCTGGGCGAACTGAGCCGCGAGGGGTCCGGCGATCTCCCGCTGGTACTGCCAGTACTCCTCACCGCTATCGAAGGCGGCCATCTGCAGCTCCAGGCTCTCGACGCGAGGCTCGCTGAAGCCGGCCTCCGTTAGCGCCGATTCGAGCTTGGTGGCGTCAGCGAAGCTGAAGGGGCCACCCGGGAGCGTTGGGTCCGGAG
>CAJXNA010000088.1 GCA_913056415.1 uncultured Chloroflexota bacterium
GAGGAGGGTGGGGAGACTTCTCCCGGCAGCTTCGGCGCCCTCGGCGTCTACGGCGCCGACGCCAACAACTACTCGGACACCATCGAAAACGAATGCGGCAGCAAGGGCCAGACCGCCTGCGACGCCGACGATCCCGTAGTCTCACCGGACAGCGTCGGCTGCGACATCGAGACCGGCAACCTGGGCAACGTGACGCCCAAGGCCCTAAAAGACCGCGCCGTCCTCTACGGTGAGGTAATACCCTACAGGGACTGCGACGTCGGCACCTACGCTGAGGCCATCGCCAATGCGAAAGACGGCTCCTGCCTGGGCCGCCAAGTGGTGCTGGCCGTCATCGAAGACTTCCCGATGAGGGCAAAAAGGAAGTCGACATCTACGGCATCGCCAACTTCTACATCGCCGGCTGGGACCGCTGCCCACCTCTCGTCGACAGCGACGACTGCGGGATCCCCAAGCCTGAAGACGGTGCCATAGTCTGGGGATACCTGCTGCTGGAGGAGCTGGGCGGCACCCCCGCCTGGAAGTTCGACTTCACTAAGCAGTCCAACAACCCGTTCGCGCCGATAATCGTGGCTCTGGTGGAGTAGAGGAATCATCTCCGGGAATCCGGACCAAAAACAAACCTTGTAGCGAACAAGGGAGGAGTAACAGACATGGCAGGACAGACGATGACGAAACCGCGGGGAGATAAGACCCAGCGATACGTCTTCTACCTCGGGCTGCTCTTGGCCGGCATCGCCGCCATCATCGTGTTCGTGGCCGTCAACGGCGCCGAAAGCGGCGGCGGCGGCGGCAGCGCCGGCGGCGGCAACGTGCCCGTAGTAGTGGCGAACGACGCGATCCCCGCCCAGACCCGCATCACCGCCGACATGTTGACGGTGGAGTTCGTATCGCCGGATGAGGCTACCGTTGACGCCTTCACCAGCCGCGGCCAGCTTGTGGACCGTGTGGTGACGGAGGAGGTGGCAGCGGGCGCCCAGATCGTACCCTCAATGGTCAGCGATACCGCCGGTGATGGGCTCGCCTTCAAGGTGGAGCCCGGCATGCGCGGAATTTCGGTCTCAGTGCAGGAAGTGGTCACCGCCGGCGGCAACCTCAGGCCCGGCGACCGCGTGGACATGGTCGGCATCTTTAGCGTCGCCGATGTGGAGTCCGCCAACTACCTTCTGCAGATCCTGGGCCTGGACTACCAGTTGGTCGAGCCCCCTGTGCCGGCGTCCTCGACGACCGGTGAAGAGACGGACCAGAATGACCTTGTCCTCACCGTGACCATGCTCCAGAACGTGAAGCTGCTGGCGCTGGCCCAGTCCCTGACGGAGTCGACCGCGGGCGGCAACGTGGCCGACGACGCAGCAGAAACCGACTCTGAACCCCTAGCGGCCACCGCCACAGTGGAGTTGACCCCTCAGCAGGCGCAGGAGATCACCTGGGCCGACCACTTCGGCGTCCTCCGCATGGAGGCCCGCGCCGTCGGCGATGAAACCATCGTGGACGTGGTGCCCACCCTCTTCAGGCTAGAGAGCACCCGCTAGGAGGGCCGGCAGGCAGGGAACCACGGGAGGTACATGAAAATGGCAGGCAATCCAAGGATCCTGGTCGTAGACCAGGACTTCGAGACAAGAGCCGAGCTCCAGAAGGGGCTCGTCCGGGCCCAGTTCGTCGTCATAGGCGGCGTGGGTTACGGAGCGGAGGCCCTATCGCTGGCCGCCGAGCTCAAGCCCAGCGTGGTGCTGGTGGGCGTCGAAGACCCGCCCGCCCGCGCCCTCCAGACCATCGAATCCCTGACGGAGCTCTTGCCGGACGCTCCTGTGCTGGCCTACTCATCCCAGAAGGATGCGGAATCCGCACGGAGGACTGTCGTGGCCGGCGCCCGCGACTACCTCACGAAACCACTCAAGACGGATGAGGTAGTCAAGGCCGTACAGAACGCTCTCTCTCAGCAGGAGCGACGGCGGGCGTTGACATCGGGAGATCCGGTGCCCGGCCTGCGGAGCACGGGCATGGTGATCACGGTCTTTGGCGCCAAGGGAGGCATCGGCAAGACGACCGTGGCCACCAACCTGGCCACGGCATTCGTAGCGATGAACGCGGGCAGTGCTGTCATCGTGGACATGGACACCGTGTTCGGTGACGCCGCCATGATGCTTGACGTCCCTGTTGAGGCCAGCCTCGTGGAGGCGGCCGAGAGGGTTGACGAGCTCGACCGGGAGAAGCTTGGTGGCCTCCTCGTCCAGCATGAGACTGGGGTAAAGGTACTGCCGGCGCCGTTTGAGCCTGTGGACTGGCGCAACGTTAGCGCGGAGGCGGTGGAGAAGGTGCTCACCCTGCTGGCGCAGACCCACGACTTCGTGGTAATCGACTGCCCAGCCACGTTCACTGACCTGGTGGCAGTGGCCCTGGAAAAGGCTACCGTCGTGTTGCTGATGACCAGTCTGGATATCACCAGCATCAAGGACACAACTACCGCTCTTAAGCTCCTGAGCAGCGGCATCAACAATGAAGACAAGATAAAGCTGGTCGTAAACCACGCCACCAACGCCAACTCCCTGGGGGAGGAGGACGTGAGCAAGGTGCTCCGGCGCGAAGTGTTCTGGTCGATCCCATATGATGAGGAGATCGCGGCAAGCGCCCAGCTTGGGGCACCGGTGGTAACAGACCGCCCGCTCTCCAAAGTATCTCAGACGATCACGGAGCTAGCGGCGATGCTGGCCGGGGTTGAAGCCGGATACAGTGACAACCATCACAGCAACGGGGGCGCCTCGAGCGGTCTGCTTACGAGGCTATTCAAGCGCTAACGCACACTTTCAGTGGAGGGTGAGAAATCATGACAACATGGCAAGATAAGTTCAAGGAGATATCCAGGCCGAGCGACGGCAACGGCCGCCGCTATAACCAGGACGGCCTCAACGAATCCCAGTGGGAGACGGTATTCGCCGTTCACCAACGCCTCATTGAGGACATGGATTCAAACATGATCGAAAAGCTGCCCCCCGGTGAGGCGCGTGAGGTTGTGGAGAAGGCCGCCCGCACAATCATGCGCGACATCGCCGCCGGAGTGGCAGGTGTAGAGCGCGACATACTAATCTCTCACGTAGCCGACGAAGTGCTAGGTCTTGGGCCCATCGAAGTGATGATCGCCGACCCGTCGATTTCAGAGGTGATGGTAAACGCCCCCGACAACGTCTTTTATGAGCGCGACGGCGTCATCTACCTCAGCAACGCCCGCTTCCGCGACGATCGCCACATCATGCGGATAGCGGAGCGCATACTGTCGCCGCTGGGCAGGCGCGTAGATGAGTCCTCACCGTACGTGGATGCCCGCCTTGAGGACGGCTCGCGCGTGAATATCATCATCCCGCCGGTGGCACCGCGCAGCCCCACGATAACCATCCGAAAGTTCCGCACCGACAAATACACGATGGGCGACCTGATGGCCGGCGGAACCGTGACCCCGGAGCTGGCGGAGTTCTTCAACGCCTGCATCAAGGGTCGCTTGAACACGATCGTCTCCGGCGGTACGGGTACAGGCAAAACCACTCTCCTCAACGCCCTGTCCGCCTACCTCCCCGCCACTGAGCGGATCGTGACTATCGAGGACCCGACGGAGCTGAAGCTGCAGCAACCCCACGTAGTCTCACTGGAGGCGCGGCCGCCGAACCTGGAAGGGAAGAACGAAGTCACGCAGCGAGACCTGCTGCGCAACGCCCTACGCATGCGTCCCGACCGGATCATCGTCGGTGAGGTCCGTGGTCCCGAGGCGTTCGACATGATGCAGGCTATGAACACCGGCCATGAAGGGTCTCTCACCACAGTGCACTCCAACTCGCCCCGCGACGCTCTGATGCGTGTGGAGAACATGATCCTCATGGCGGGCTTTGACCTGCCGGTGCGGGTGATTCGGGAGCAGATGGCATCCGCCTTGCACATAATCTTCCACCTGGCCCGCTTCGTGGACGGCTCGCGCAAAGTGATAGCTGTGAGCGAGATATCCGGCCTGGAGGGCCAGATAGTAACCATGCAGGATCTGTTCCGCTTCCACCATGAGGGGGTGGACGCCAACGGCCATGTGCTAGGGAGCATAACGCCCACCGGTATCCAGCCGCGATTCCTGGACCGGCTGGCGGAGATGGGCGTCAAGTTCTCCAGCGATCTATTTTCGCCGGTAAGGGGGTAGGCTATGGGACTGGCATTACTGGGATCCACAGCCGCCTTTCTAGGCGTGCTCTTTCTCGTCATCGGCTTCCACCAGGCGAGAGGCGGCAGGTCGAGAGCGCAGCGCCGGCTAGAGGCCTTGGAGCGCTACTCCGCCCCGCAAGCGGAGAGCGCGGTGCCGCTGGCGCTACGCGAACAGGGAAGCGCTTGGGCTGAGCGAACACGCAGCCAACTGGAACGCGCCGGCCTGGCTCTAAAGCTCCACGAATACGTCGCCTTGCGCGTGCTGGTGGCGCTGGTCGCATTCGTCGTCGTCCTTGCCTTGGGCAACGGACACCCCCTCGCCATTCTCCTTGGCATCGTAGCCAGCGTCGTCGGCTACATGTTGCCCGCTTTCTACGTCCGCATGCGCGTAACTCGGCAAGTGCGGAAGTTCAACGACCAGTTGGCGGATATGCTGACCATGGTCTCCAACTCGCTGCGGGCTGGCTTCGGCCTCCTGCAAGGGTTAGACTTAGCGGCCGAGCAATCCCAGCCGCCGATGTCTACGGAGCTATACCATCTGCTCCGTGACACTCGAATGGGCGCTTCCATCGAGACGGCGCTGGAAAGCATGGGCGAGCGCGTCGGCAGCTACGATCTGGATGTCGTTATTACCGCCATATTAATCCAGCGCAGCGTCGGCTCTAACCTTTCTGAGGTGCTCGAAAAGGTCGCCCACACAATACGGGAGCGTGCCCGCATCCAGGGTGAGATCAACACGCTAACGGCACAGAAGAAGCTCTCCGGCGTGATCATCGGATTGATGCCGCCGGCGGTCGTGGTGATGATGCTGACCGTCAATTTCGACTACATGTCAGCGTTGTTCACCGATCCGCTGGGGCGTATCCTGCTCGTCGTGGCGATAGCGATGGACATCGTCGGCATCCTGATAATCAAGCGCATCGTCTCAGTGGACATCTAGGAGGTGGAGTGATGGCACTAGCAACGATAGCAGCGCTGACCGCGTTCCTGGGTGTACTCATGATCACTATGTCCCTGGTCGGCCGGCGGCGGGATAACCCGCTGAGCGCACGCGTCCGGAGCCTGGCCGCCTACATGCCGGAGGAGGAGGACACCGATCTGACGCGCCCATTCGCGCAGCGCATCGTATGGCCAATTTTCGAGGGCATCGCGAACGCTTTCGCAAAGCTGCTGCCCACTACATTCGTCGACCGCATCCGGTACCTTCTGACCCTGGCGGGGAATCCGTTCTCTTTGAGCGGTTTCCTCTTCCTCATGGCCGTCACGGGCCTAGCCGTGCCCGGGCTGTTCTTGTCCCTGATGCTACTTTCGGGAAGCGATATGGGGGCACTCCAGATCCTGGGCTTGCTCGCCTTCGTCGCCATGGGGCTTTACGCCCCTTATTTCTGGCTTGCGAGTCGGGTAGGCCGAAGGCAGAATGAGATTCTTAAGAGCCTGCCTAACGCGCTGGACCTGATCACGACCTGCGTGGAGGCCGGCCTGGGCCTGGACTCCGCCTTCGCCAAGGTGGCGGAGCGTCTGCCGGGTCCCTTCGGGGACGAACTGGCCCACGCCCTGCGGGACATGGCTCTGGGCCGCAGCCGCCGCGACGCCCTTCGCGAAATTGGCGAGAGAACCGGCGTACCGGACGTCATCACCTTCATGAGCTCTATCATCCACGCCGAGACGACCGGCTCATCCATCGGCGATGTCCTCAGGGTCCAGGCAGACCAGATGCGTATTCGGCGCCGCCAGCGGGTGGAGCAGATTGCCCAGAAGATACCCATCTGGATGACCTTCCCTCTGGTCGTGTTCCTGCTTCCGTCCCTATTCATAGCCATCCTGGGACCGGCGGCTATCCAGGTACTGGATAACCTGAGCAGATAAACTTAACACTTCCCTTACTGCCTGCCGCGAGAGCCGGTCCTGAGGAAAATCGGGGCCGGCTCTCGTTTTTTGCCCTCCCCGCTGGCCTGACGATATACTGAAGGGCGACGCCCCGCGACCTGATGAGGAGGCACCCGAATGGCAGTAAAGATAGGCATCAACGGATTCGGCCGCATCGGCCGCCAGGTGTTCAAGGCGATCCACGACTTCCACCCGGACACGCTCCAGGTAGTAGCCGTCAACGACCTGACCGACCCCCAGACAAACGCCCACCTGCTGAAGTACGACAGCAACTACGGCCCTTTCCCCGGCGACATCAGCGCCAGCGACGGCGCCATTACGGTTAACGGCCACTCCATCAAGGTCCTGGCCCAGCGTGACCCAGCCCAGATCGCCTGGAAGGACCTCGGCGTGGAGATAGTGGTAGAGTCTACCGGCCTGTTCACCGCCGCCGAGAAGGCCCGCGCCCACATTGACGGCGGCGGCGCTAAAAAGGTGATCATCAGCGCCCCCGCCAAGGGAGAGGACCTCACCGTCGTCCTGGGTGTCAACGAAGCGATGTACGACCCGGCCAACCACAACGTCATCTCCAACGCGTCCTGCACCACCAACTGCATCGCTCCCGTGGTCAAGGTGCTGCACGATTCGTTCGGCATAGACAAGGGATTCATGACCACCGTTCACGCCTACACCAACGACCAGGTGATCCTGGACACCGTGCACAAGGACCTGCGCCGGGCCCGCTCCGCCGCGCTCAACATCATCCCCACCACCACCGGCGCCGCCCGCGCCGTCACCATCGTGATACCAGAGCTCAAAGGCCGCCTGGACGGCATGGCGTTCCGTGTGCCCACGGCTACCGTCTCCGTCTGCGACTTCGTGGCTACCCTGGAGAAGCCCGCCACCGTCGAGGCGGTCAACGAGGCGTTCCGCGATGCGGCCTCGGAATCGCTGCGGGGCATCCTGGAGTACTGCGACGAGCCCCTGGTCTCCTGCGACTTCAAGGGCAACCCCGCCAGCTCCATCTTCGATTCCCTGAGCACGATGGTCATAGACGGGACCCTTGTGAAGGCGATCTCCTGGTACGACAACGAGTGGGGCTACGCCTGCCGCACGGGCGACCTGTGCGCCTTCTTGGCCGGTAAGGGGCTGTGACACGTCTCTTGAGAACCTAGCCCAGCGGCGGGCTCAGAGCCGGAGCGCCCTCCACGTAGCCTTCGCCGTCACCGCCGTCGTCGCCGTTTCCCTGGTGGCGCTGGGGCGCCGCGCCCGGCTGTCGGACGATACCTTGCTGGGCATACTGGCCCATGCCAGCCTGGCCCTGGGGCTGATCGCACTGGCCTTGATGGAGGCCGGGCGCGTCGATCTGATGGCTTATCTGTTCGGCGACGTCCTGGCGACGACGATGGGCGACATCGCGTTGATTTACGGCGGCGGCGCCGTCGTCATCGGGGTGCTGGCGTTTATATGGCGGCCGTTGCTGTCGGCCACCGTCCACGAGGAACTGGCGGCCGTCGAGGGCGTGCCGGTGACCGCCGTCAATCTCGGCTTCATGATGTTGCTGGCGGTGGTGGTGGCGTTGGCCATGAAGATCGTCGGCATCCTGCTGGTAACGTCGCTGATCATCATTCCGGCCGCTGCGGCCAGGCGTTTTTCGGCGACCCCCGAAGCCATGGCCGTCCTCGCCGCCGTCATGGG
>CAJXNA010000089.1 GCA_913056415.1 uncultured Chloroflexota bacterium
ATGGATGCCATCGTGGAGAGCAAGTTTGGGCCGCGGGGCGCCTACACGCCCGACAGCGAACAGCCCTTGCCGTTCCTGATGAAGAACGAGTTCATCGAGTCGGTGCCCCATTACAACGACAAGGTGATTCAGTGCGTCAAGGATGTCTGCAACTACATCTACGAAACCTACGGCAAGTTCCCCCACCTGGACGCCATTCAGACCCCTGGCTGCTTGGTGCAGGCCCACCATCTGGACCTGGAGTTCTACGACCAGCACTACCCGGAGGGAGCCTATACGGAAACCCAGAAGAACCACATGACCCTGTGGCACCCTAACGCCACGCGGATCCCAGCCAACCAGAGCACTCTTTGATCTGTCACCGCAGGCGATAGGGGAGGGCAATGACGCCAAGGACATCGGCAAGGATATAGCTGATGCTGGTCATCTGGCGTGACTGGAAGGGCGAGTTTCACGCCTTCTGCGGCCGGCAGTGCCAGCGGCACTACGAGGCCTGGGTTGCCGACCCGAACTACCCGTTCGAGAAGGCCCCGTCGACGGACGTCAGCTTCGGTTGCCTCTGGTGCGGTGGCGATCTCACGGTGGGAGTGGAGTGGTTTAGCGAGGAACCGCTGGCAGCGGCCCGGTTGGCCAGGAGATCATCTCCCCGCGGCGGCGGCCACCGCGTAGCGAGGCGGTATTAGATGCGCGTTATATCAGGAGCGGGCGAGTTCGAGATAAGCATCGGCCGGGTGACGGCGAGAGATGGGAGCCTGGTCCTCATCGGCAAAATGGGGGTGTGGGACTCCGAAACCTTCATGACCGCTGACGATCTCGCCCAAATCCTCCTCGCCAGCTTGAACCGGCCTTCGCTGTGGTACCTGGCCCGGGGACTCCCCGGAGCGCTCTGGCGCACCGTTGCCGGGGCAGTCGGGAGGCGGCAGGTCCCGGCCAACAAGAGCTCTATCTGATCTATCATTGGAAGCCAACGCGAATGTCCTTTTGGGGAGGCACGGGGGATGCTGCCGGTTACAAAGCTGCTAAACGGGACTGTCACGCCGGGGGACGCGCTTCGTTACGGGCGATCCACCGCCAAGCTGCCGCCACACCTCGTCCACTACTCGGCGGACAAGAAGCCGGTCGTCGTTTGGAACGCCACCCGTCGCTGCAACCTCCATTGCATGCATTGCTACTCCGATTCCCATAACCGAGAGTACCCCGGGGAGCTGACGACCGATGAAGGTCTTCGCCTCATCGATGACGTCGCCGGCTTCGGCGCGCCCACGATGATCTTCTCTGGAGGCGAACCCCTCAAGCGGCCGGACATCTTTCAACTGGCTGCCCACGCCAGACGGCGCGGCCTCCGCTGCGTGCTCTCGACAAACGGTACTCTCATCTCGGCGGCGGCGGCGGAACGCATCCGCGATGCCGGCTTCGCCTACGTCGGCATCAGCCTGGACGGCCTCAGGGAGGTGCACGATAAGGTGCGAGGCAAAAAAGGCGCTTTCGATGAGGCGCTGGCCGGCATCCGCCGCTGCCGCGACCTCGGCGTCAAGGTCGGCGTTCGCTTCACCCTCCATCGCAAGAACGCGGACCAGCTCGCGGGTGTGTTGGACCTTCTGGAATCGGAGAACATCCCCCGCTTCTGCATGTACCACCTGGCCTACGCCGGCCGCGGCGACCGCATACGCAAGTACGACCTTGATCCGGACGAGACGCGGGCGGCCGTGGACTACCTGTTCCAGCGCGTGAAAGACTTCCACCGCCGCGGCGTGGACAAGGAGATCCTGACCGTGGACAACCACGCGGACTCCGCCTACCTCTACCTGCACCTGCGTGAGGAGGAGCCGGAGCGCGCAGAGGAGGTGCGCCGCCTCCTGGCTTGGAACGGCGGCAATCAGTCCGGCGTTGGGATCGCCTCCGTCGATCCGCAAGGCGACGTGCACGCGGACGTGTTCTCCTGGCATTACAGCTTCGGCAACGTGCGGGAGCGCCCGTTCAGCTCCATCTGGCCCGATACGTCGCACTCCCGGATGGCTGTCCTCAAGAACCGTCAGCCCCATCTGAAGGGCCGCTGCCGCGGTTGCCGGTTCTTGGACATCTGCAACGGTAGCCTGCGTGCCAGGGCCGAGAGCTACTTCGGCGATTTCCTGGCCCCCGACCCGGCCTGCTACCTTACCGATGAGGAGATCGGTCTAGGCGCGGACTCCCCGGATGCTGAGACCGCCCAGGAGTGGCCGGTGCCTGTCCAGACAGCCCGAAAAGAGACACGGTGAGCAAGCGCCCGACACAACCAGACGCTAGGGCCATGCGGCGCGGCAACGACCCCCACCTGGCCGCCGCCAACTTCGACCTCGCCCCCTTCACCCTGGCCTGGGAGATCACGCGCGCCTGCGCCCTGTCTTGCCTTCACTGCCGCGCCGACGCCCAACCTCGCCCTGATCCCCGCGAGCTTACGACCGCCGAGGCGATGGGCGTCATCGACCAGATCCGCGACTTGGGCAACCCGATACTGGTGATCACCGGCGGCGACCCTTTGATGCGTCGCGACGTCTACGATCTGCTGGCCTACGCGGTCGATAAAGGGCTGCGAACCTCCCTCGCTCCCAGCGCCACGGCGCTGGTTACCGCCAAGAACCTGGCTCGCGTACGCCAGGCCGGAGTCCGCCGCGTCGCCATCAGCCTGGACGGCCCCACGGCCCAGGTGCACGACCGCTTCCGCGGTTTCAGCGGCTCCTTCCGGCGGACGCTGGAGATCATGCGCAACGTGAGGGAGGCGGGGCTCGCCCTCCAGATCAACACCACCGTCAGCCGCTACAGCTTGCCGGTGCTGGCCGAGATGCCGGAGGTAGTGGCCAAGGCTGAGGCGGTCCAATGGAGCGTATTCTTTCTAGTTCCTACGGGCCGCGGCAAGGCCGAGGACATGATATCCGCTGAGGACCACGAACTGCTCTTCCACTGGCTGTACGACCTCTCCCGCCGCGCCCCCTTCGACGTTAAGAGCACTGCCGCGCCGGCCTACCGCCGCGTGGCCGTTCAGCGAGCGAGGGGGGGACGCAGGGATGAAAGCGGACAGGCTGTCAGGCCGTTGGCCGGGGCAGGCTACCGCTTCAAGGACGGGCTGGACCGGCCCGGCCTCGGCGTCAACGACGGCAAGGGGTTCGCCTTTATCTCCCATATCGGAGAGGTCTGTCCTTCGGGTTTCTTGCCCTTGATTGGCGGTAACGTGCGCGAGCGGCCGCTGGCCGATATCTACCGCCGGTCGCAGCTCTTCCGCGACCTCCGCGATCCCGAAAAGCTGAAGGGAAGGTGCGGCGCCTGCGAGTTCCGCGCCGTCTGCGGCGGCAGCCGCGCCCGGGCCTGGGCGGTCACCGGCGACTACCTGGCCGAGGATCCGTCATGTATTTACCAGCCGGAAGGGGAGAGTTATGCCCGCGAACCAACTACGAGGGAATTAAAATGGCCGCCGTCATGCACCTTATAGCTGAGCTGGGCAGCGACCACCGGCAGGTCATCGGGCTTGCACTGGAGCTCAAGCAGGCCCTTGAGGCCCGCACCCTTGGCAGAGCCATCCGTATAGTTGAGGAGCTGGACCGCAAGCTAGGGCCCCATATGCGCTTCGAGGAGAAACACTTGGATCGGGCGCTGGAGCAGTTCATCGGGGATACTCACATTCAGCAGTTGAAGGTGGAACATGATGACGTGGCGGATCTCCTCCTTGGCCTAAAGCGCATCTTGAAGTGCGGCAGCGTGCCCGCCGAGATCATCCCTCTTGCCAGCAATGGCCTGCGCGAGCTGATCGTGCACGCCGCCCATTGCTATGGGCGAATACTGCTGATAGAGCGCCTGTCCCAGGATGAGCGCAGCCGCCTAGTGGAAAGGCTGGTGGCCAGCCGCAGGGAGCCTGTCAATCTCACTGATTGGAAAGGGGCCGGAACTTGGAGCAATGAATCATAGGCATGGACTTATCCGGAGGAGTCTATTCGGAGCCACTGATGAAGCGTTCAGCCTGACGCAGGCTCATTCGCAGCCCGGACCCGCATCAAGTCGTCCGGCTCCCCGGTCCCAGTCTCAGAGCCACAACCAGACAGAGTGGCATGCCGGTTCGGGATAACAAAGCCGATTCGCTACGTCGGGCAAAGCCCTACAGAAAATGGGGTAACGCCCCACGCGTTTGTGAAAGCGGTTGCAGACGGATAGGCGTATCTCCAGTGGATCAGAAAGGAGTTACGCCATGTTTCGTCTGTCACCCACTCGAAGATCGCTTGCGGCGGTGATCGTTCCAATAGCCCTGGCGGCCATCGCGGTCATCGCACTGGCCTGCGGTGGGGGATCCGGAGATGAGCCATCTCCCAAAGCTGAGGCCTCTGCCGAGCCCTCTCCAGATGCTGCCGCCACTGAGGAGGAGTTTAGCGCCGCCGACCCGAGCGGAATCGTCGGGGGCGATCCGGAGTTCGACTTTGCCGCCCTGCTGTGGCAAGGGTACTGGCTGTCCCGCGATCACTTCGGGCCATTCGTGATGCAGTCGGGTATGGGAATTACCTTTGAGCCGCCGATGGAGATGCTCCAGGCGGCGATTGCGCAGGTGGCGCAGAACCCCGATGACCAGCCATTCCTGCCGAAGAACATGGCACCTTTGCAGGCGGTGTACGCCTCGGGCGATCCATCAGCAATCCACGACCTGACACAGATCGCGCCGGATGATTTCTCCCTGTTCCGCTTCGACCCCGAGACGTTTGACACGACTATAGAAGTGGCCGCCATGGCTCAGACCATGCTCAAGGAGAGCCAGTGGGCCCGTAATTTCAGCAGCGCGGAGTTCGGCACTCCCGACGGAGACTTCGGAGCCCAGCAACGCCTGATCGGCGTCATGGTAAACCTCCTGGCTCAGATGCAGGGTCGGTATGCCATCGAGAACCTGGGAGGCGACGAAGGCCTCTACCTGGATAGCGACGGCAACCTCGACTATCAGGGCAATTGGGTTCTCCTTCACGCGTTCGCTGACCTCGTCGGGCTGACCGGCGACGAGACCTCCCGTTACTACGATCCCGAAGTGGCTCCTCAATGGCAGCAGGCAGCTCGTGAGCTATTCGGGGCTCTACGCGACCGGTCGCCGACCGACGCCAAGGAAGCCACGTCGGCGATTCGAGCCCTGGCCTTCCATGCGTGGACCTCGCCAGACGCGCATGAGCGGGCCCAGGCCTTGGACAGGATCCGCGAGGCTGGCGACAGTCTCCTTGAGGCTGCTCCGAATGACACCGTCGAGAAAGCCGCAGCCATCTGGGGTCTCACCCAAGTCGGGGAAATTGAGAGCGACACGAAGTATTCGGACAAGGCCAGCGTGTGGTTCGATGACTTGCGAACCGACTTCGATCCCGACCACGGCGTCTTTCGCTCCATCTCGGTCTACACCGCTGAGGACGTCGCCTGGCTCTTCTCGGGCCTCAGCGCGACCTCCCAACACGGCCCCGAGCTACAGCAAGGCCCAGCTAGGAAGATACTTAGGGCCTTCTTCGAGAGCGTCATGGACCAGAGCGGCCTTCAGCTCAGCGCGCCGCCCGGCAAGGATGGCGCGATGGCCGGAGACTTCGAGAAAAACTTGCCCTCGGTAGTTTATTATCACGGCGCCCAGACTCCCCCGCCGCCAGCAGCGGGAGGGCCTTTCGGGAAGGCTCCTGTGCCGGCCTCGGAGATCGAGTGGGACGGCGATCAGTGGCGGGTGACGAATGATCGCTTCACCACCGCCTGGGCGATGCATCTGGCAAATGAGCTCAACTGGCTGGTCCCACACTTGGGCTCGGTGCCTTTCCCCGCGGTCAGTCGGTAAGACGAGGGATCAAGAATGATTGGGGACGCATCTGCCCCGACCGGGAACGAATGCCCCACCCTTCCGTGGGGCAGAGCCCTACAGCGAGAGGGTGTTCTACCCGACAGACGAGATAGTCCCGCAACATCTATTATTTCCGCAGGACATGCTATTTTAGCAACCGCTTAACCAGCTAATTGCCTTGAAAGGAGAGCAGCGTGGTCACGACAAGCCAGAATATCTACACGTTCGACCAGCAGCAGTACATCGATAGCCTGAAGAAGGGGAACTACGACCTTCAGTGGCTGAAGGACGACCGCCCCGCGTGGGGCATACGGGCCAAGCCCAAAGACCCTGAGCGGGGCCTGACCCTTCAGGACGTCAACGCCGCCTACGCGGGTGAGCCCGAGGACAAGCCGAAGCTGCGTACCATGGCGCCCCGCGGCGCCGTCTATGACCCAGACCTTCCCGACATGGGGTACGCCTTAAACGAGAAATACCTGGTCTGGGCCGAGAACGTCGTCCCACTGTATGAGGAGGCCGTCGCCCGCCAGTGGAGCGCAACCCGCGACATTCCCTGGGACGAACTCAAGCCATTACCGGAGGACATCGAGCGCGCCCAGTGCCAGATCGCCACCCTCCTGACCGAGGTCGAGATGATCGCCTCCGACTTCCCGGCGAAATGGCTGTGGCAGATGAATCAGCACTTCCACGAGGTCAAGATGTTCCTCTGCACCCAGGCCATGGACGAGGCGCGACACCTGGAGGTCTTCCGTAAGCGAGCGCTCGCAAACGGAGGCGGCCTCATGCACTGCCTCACCGGTACAGAGGTGTTCCTGCGCGCGATCCTCCACGCGCCGACCTACATCCAGGGCTCCTTCCTCATGCATGTCCTAGGCGAGGGGCTCGTCCTGGACATCTTCCGCGGGGGAGAGTTCCTGGCCCAGAACAAGGTGGAGAAGGAGATCTACCGCCTGTGCATGCAGGACGAGGCCCGTCACGTCTCCTACGGGACGATGCACCTGAAGTACTTCTTCGAGCACCACCCGAACCGAGAGAAGGCTCTCGCCGAGATGCACACCCTGGCCGACCTGGCGGAGATGGGCATCCCCGGCTTCCTCACTAACCCCTTCATCGTGGAGCCGCTGGCCGTTCTCATGGGCGGAGGCGCCAAGCACATCGATCGTGGCATGGACGCAGTGCGGTTGATCTGGGGCCGCATGCGCGAGGAGTACTTGAGCCGCTGCGAACTCGCCGGCTTTGACCGACGCTCTCGCACGCAGGTGCCGGAAAAGCCGCCATACTAGCCGGAGGAGGCCTGTGATGACCCAGCAGACCCTCGAGGCCTACTTCCTACCTGAACAGTGGCAGTACATCGAGAACGTCCGCAGGGGCAGATTCGACCGCGGCTGGCTCCGCGACGAAGGTCCCACCTGGGGCATCCGGGCCTGCAGGAATGGCTGCAATTAGGTGCCAATTAGCCGGGGCGCGTCAACACTGATTGTTCACGAAGCGAGGATTCGAGGTTGAGTATGGTGACCGTGCAATACAACCCGTCACTCCCAGACGTCCGGGCCGACCCATACCCGCTCTACCGCCGGTTGCGAGAAGAAGACCCTGTGCACTGGAGCGAGCTGCTGGATGGCTGGGTCCTTACCCGCTACGACGATGTCGTGGCGGTACTCAAGGACCCGCGATTCTCGGCCGACCGCAGGAGGTCTCGGAATCGCTACGTTCAAGCACAAATGGCGGCGGAGCAGGAGAATACGGGCGGGGGCGCTCGTGCCGACACGATGCTCTCAACGGATCCGCCCGGGCACACGCGCATGCGTCTCCTGGTAAGCAAGGCGTTCTTGCCCCGCGCGGTGGAAAAGCTGCGCCCG
>CAJXNA010000090.1 GCA_913056415.1 uncultured Chloroflexota bacterium
GCCCCCTGCTGACACTGGGACGCCGGACCTTTCTCAGTTGGTCCGGCGTTTCTCGTTAGGCTGATATTTGAGGTCCGGTAATTCCTAACCAGAGTACGGACTTGTGAGGACGAATATGAACCAGAACCATCCCGTTACCACCGAGATCGCCACCATCGAAAAGGCGATGCACGAGGTCGGTATGTACGATCGGCCAGACCCCCTCGACCTGACCGGGTTCGAGGGCTCCGGCGCCGACTTCCTGGAAGTCTATAAGCCATATATTCAGGATGGCAAGACTATCGTGTCAAGCCCGCATAAAGTGTACGGGCCGGAAAATAACGACCTCATGCTTCAACTCCGTAAGCGCGGAATCGACAAAGTTATCCTGGCCGGTATGTCAGCGAACTTGTGCGTCGAATCGCATTTGCGCGAGCTGCTGGAGCAGGGCTTCGAGGTGCTGGTGGTGAAGGACGCGACGACGGGCCCCGGCCCGGAGGCGACCCAGGCGGCGATGGTCAACTACGGCCTCATCGCCAACGAGGTGGTGACCACGGACGAGATCACGCAGCGGCTGTAACGCGGCCTCCGTTCAGGCAAGATAAGCTTCACTGCGTTCCACGGCGGAAACCCCCGGCGTCACTTGTGGCCCGGGGGCTGTTCGCGCCACCCCTTTGTCCTCACTGCCAAAGGATGAGCGAAGGCCCGTGAGCACCATGGACGGTGATATCAAAGGGCTACGTCCTGCGGAACGCGGGTGCTATAATCGAATCCGTGAGGGTTTCCGTCGAACGCATCCCCGAAAGTCAGGTGGTCTTGGAGATCGAGATCGAGCCTGACCAGATGGAGCGCTCCCTGGATCGGGCCTACCGTCGCCTAGTACAGCGCACCGATATACCCGGCTTTCGCAAAGGGAAAGCCCCGCGCGGTATGCTGGAGCGCCACGTGGGCCGGGAACGACTGGTGCACGAGGCGCTTGATATTCTGATACCTGAGGCCTACAACAAGGCCCTGGAGGAGCAGCAGATCGAGGTGGTAGACCAGCCGAAGCTGGACATCGTCCAGGAGGAGCCGCTGCTCTTCAAGGCTACCGTCTCCATCCGTCCTACGGTGAAGCTGGGTGGTTACGCCAAGCTGCGCCTCGGCCGGGCCGACATCGTCGTAGCCCGCGAGGACGTGGACGCGGCGGTGGAGGAGCTGCGCCACCGCTACGCCCTGCATGAGCCGATGGAACGCCCGGTGAAGGCAGGTGACCTGGTGCGGGCCGAAGTCCGTGGCCAGATCGACGGGCGCGAGGTGTTCGCTGACGACGATTTCGAGTTCACACCTCATGACGGCGCCACCATCCTCCTACCCGGTTTCGCGGAGGGCGTTATCGGCGCCGAGAAAGGGGTGGCCAAAGAGGTGACCGTAACCACTCCGCCCGGCTCCCAGCCGCTCTCGGGGAAGACGGGGACGTTCACCGTCGTCGTCAAAGAGGTCAAGGAGGAGCGGCTGCCGCCGCTGAACGATGAGTTCGCGCGTGAGGTTGGCGAGGGCTTCCCCAGCCTCCAGGCGCTGCGCCAGCACCTTGAGTCCGGGATCCGCGAGCGTCTTGAAGCCGAGGCAACGGAGAAGTATCGGGACGACGCCCTGGGCGAACTGGTAAAAACGACAAAGGAGATGGAGTACCCTCCTGTCCTGCTGGAGAGGGAGATCGATCACCTCCTGCGCGATGAGGCGCGGGCAGCCGGTCAGGACGTGGACCGCTACGTGGAGTCCGCCTATGGCGGAAGCAAACCCATGCAGGAGATCAGGGAGGCGCTGCGGCCAACCGCTGAGGAGCGGGTACGACGCTCGATCACGCTTACCGCCCTGGCGGAGGCGGAGCATGTGAAGGTGGAGCCCTCCGAGGTGGACGATGAGATCGAGCGCATCGTCAGCTCGTCGGGCGCGCAGGCGTCGCAGATCAGCCAGCTCTTCGATAACTCCAGCGGCCGTGAGGCGATGGAGCGATCGCTTCTGACTCGCAAGACCCTGGACCGGCTCATCGAGATAGTGTCCGGCCCCAAACCGGCGAAGAGAGCCGCCGCGACCAAGCGGGCTAAGAAGGCGGTGGCGCCAAAGAAACGGAAAGCGAAGGCAGTAGAGGAGGGACAGACGTGAGACCGGAGTCGATAATCCCATACGTGGTAGAGCAGAGCCCGCGCGGTGAGCGCGCCTTCGATATCTTTTCCCTGCTGCTGAAGGAGCGCATCGTCTTCCTGGGCTACCCGATCGATGACCAGATCGCCAACGTCATCATCGCCCAGCTCCTCTACCTGGAGCGGGAGGACCCGGACAAGGACATCAACATGTACATTAACTCGCCGGGCGGTGTGATCAGCGCCGGGCTGGCGGTATACGACACGATGCAGCTCATGCGCTGTGACATGGCGACGATCTGCGTCGGTGAGTGCGCGAGTATGGCCACCGTGCTCCTCGCTGGCGGGACGAAAGGCAAGCGGTACGCTCTCCCCCACTCCACTATTCACATCCATCAGGCGCGGGGCGGCGCCACCGGCCAGGCGGCCGACATCGAGATCCACGCCAAGGAAGTGCTCCGCCGCAATCAGGTCGTGAAGGAAATCCTGGCGCGTCACACCGGTCGCTCTATAGAGGAGATCACCCACGATACGGACCGCGACTTCTTCATGGACGCCGAGGGCGCAAAGAATTACGGCATAGTAGACGAGATCTTGGCCGGCGGCAAGCTGGCTGCCGTCGCCGGCGGAGACTCTGCTAAGGAGTAGCCTATGCCCAGCGCTAAACGGGGCAAGACCCGCACCACCTACACCTGCTCCTTCTGTGGGAAGAAGCAGGAGCAGGTTCGGCGCCTGATCGCCGGGCCCGGCGCTGTCTACATCTGCGACGAGTGCGTAGAGCTGTGCCGCGAGATCATCCAGGAGGACAAGTCCAGCCCCTCGCGGCCCAAGCTGCCGTTGCAGCGGATTCCCCCTCCAAAGGTGATCTACGAGCAGCTCAGCGAGTACGTAGTGGGGCAGGAGCAGGCCAAGAAGGTCCTGTCCGTGGCGGTCTACAACCACTACAAGCGCATAGGCGCCGCCCCCAATCGCGAAGTGGAGCTGGAGAAGAGCAACATCCTGCTGCTGGGGCCCACCGGCTGCGGCAAGACGCTCCTGGCGCGCACCCTGGCCGATATCCTCGACGTGCCCTTCACCATCGCCGACGCCACCGCCCTCACCGAGGCCGGCTACGTGGGCGAGGACGTGGAGAACATCCTCCTCCGTCTGATCCAGGCCGCCGATTTCGACGTGGCCAAGGCGGAACGGGGCATCATCTATATAGACGAGATCGACAAGATCACCCGCAAGAGCGGGGACAACCCCTCGATAACGCGCGACGTCTCGGGAGAGGGGGTGCAGCAGGCGCTCCTGAAGATCATCGAGGGCTGCGTGGCCAACGTGCCCCCACAGGGCGGGCGCAAGCACCCGCACCAGGACTTCATCCAGATCAACACCGCCAACGTGCTGTTCATCTGCGGCGGCTCTTTCCAGGGGCTGGACTCCATCGTGGATGCCCGCGTGGGCAAGGGGCGCCGCACCATAGGGTTCCGCTCCGGCATGGCGGAAACGAGCCGCGCCGAGACCGTGGACGAGCTGCTCAAGCAGGTAGTCCATGACGACCTGCTTAAATACGGTCTCATCCCGGAGTTTGTGGGCCGCATTGCGATGGTCGTCTCCCTCCAGTCGCTGGACGAGGACGCCCTGGTACGCATCCTCACCGAGCCCAAGAACGCCCTGACGCGTCAGTTCCAGGAGTTCTTTTCGCTGGACGGCGTGGAGCTGGTGTTCACGGACGATGCCCTCAAAGCTACGGCTGAGGAGGCGATAGGCCACAAGACCGGCGCTCGCGGCCTCCGCACAGTCCTGGAGGACTGCCTGCTGGACGTCACGTACGAGATACCTTCGCGCAGCGACGTTAAGAAGTGCGTCGTAGACGCTAACGCCGTCCGTGGCCTGCGGCGGCCGCTGTTGCTGACTCGCTCCGGACAGGCGGTGGATCTCTGGGATAGCGAGCCTAAGGGTGAGACGGCTTGAGCTAGACCGTGCCCGTTTCGGAACCCAATGCCCGGGCCCTGCGCCTGGGCATTCGTGCTATCCTGAGGTGTGTTATGGGCAAGCGGAGGTTGGATATGCTCCTCCTTGAGCGTGGCCTGTTTGATAGCCGCGAGAAGGCGCGGGTCGCCGTGATGGCCGGCTCGGTCCTGGTGAACGACTCGCCGGCGGTCAAGCCGGCGAGCCTAGTGGACGAAGGCTCGCGCCTGCGCCTGGTGGAGAAGCCCCGCTACGCCAGCCGCGGCGGCGATAAGCTGGAGCACGCTCTGGACACCTTCGCGGTCGACGCCGCTAACGCTGTCGTCGCCGACATCGGCGCCTCCACGGGAGGCTTCACAGACTGCCTACTCCAGCGTGGCGCCTCCCGCGTCTACGCCATCGACGTGGGGCGCGGCCAGCTCGACTTGAAGCTGCGCCGGGATCCGCGGGTGATCGTGATGGAAGGGGTAAACGCGCGCTATCTGGAAGCGCTTCCGGAGCCCGTCGACCTGGTGACCGTTGACGTGGCGTTCATCTCCCTGCGCCGGGTGCTGCCGTCGGCCAAGCGCCTGCTGCGGCCGGGTGCGCCCATCGTGGCGCTGTTCAAGCCCCAGTTCGAGGCTGCCAAACGCGAGGTCGGCAAGGGCGGCGTCATCCGTGACTCTCTGATGCACGCCACGCTCATCGGGCGCTTCGCCGCCTGGTGCGTGGAGAACGGCCTGCGAATCAGGGGTCTGACGGCTTCTCCCCTGTTGGGCCCGGCGGGCAACCGCGAGTTCTTCTTCCACCTGCGGCCTGCCCTGAGCGGAGTCGAAGGGTAGGCGTCCCCGTGAACAAAATCGGCGTCTTCATCTCCGCCCGCTGGCGGGGCGCCAATGAGCTGTTGGAGAGCCTGCGCGACGTGCTTGACTCGCAGGTGGAAGAGGTGTGGCAGACCTCCAACTGGGACGACTCGGCAGCCCAGGAGCAGATCGAAGGGACGGACTGCATCATATGCCTGGGCGGCGATGGCTCAATGCTGTGGGCGGCGCGGGCGGTCGTGCCTCACGCTGTGCCCATCTTCGGCGTGAACATGGGGCGTCTCGGCTTCCTGGCGGAGATTGGTCCCAAGGAGCTGATGGATAAGCTTCCCCGCGTCCTGGCGGGCGAGGGCCGCGTGGAGGAGCGGGCGATGCTTCAGGCCCAGGTCCCGGCCTGGGGCCAGACGTTCCAGGCTCTGAACGACGTTGTGGTCGGCCGTTCTCTTGCGGGGCGGCCCGTCTACCTGGACGTGTCCGTAGACGGCCGCCGCCTGGCCGTCTACCGCTCAGACGCCGTTATCGTGGCCACGGCCACGGGCAGCACCGGCTACTCACTGTCCGCTGGTGGGCCGATCCTCCATCCGGAGTCTCGAGACTTGGTGCTGACGCCGGTGGCGCCGCACCTCGCGCCGGCGCGGTCCCTGGTTCTGCCTGGGGATGCCGTTGTCGACCTCGTGCTGAGCACGGAGGAGGGCGCCACCGTCAGCGTCGATGGGCAGGTGAACCGCGCCCTGGAGAGCGGGGACAGCGTCTCCGTCTGTCGCAGCCCGCACATCGCCCGCTTCCTGCGGCTGTCCGATCCCTCAGACCACTATCGCATCCTGGCTGAGAGGCTGGAGTGGCTAACGGGGATCAACCCCGCGAAGTACCCGGAGATGTTCGATCAGAAGGGCGCCGGGCCCAAGTAGCGACGGGCCCGCACGCCGGATACGGCACTTGTCCGAACCCTCCCCCGAGCGAGTCCTGGAGAGCCGCCGACTCTACGAAGGGCGGATCGTGAACCTGCGGATCGATACCGTTGAGCTGCCGGGAGGCCTCAAGGCCACCCGCGAGGTCGTGGAGCACGGCGACGTTGTCGCTATAGTGCCTCTCCTGGAGGGGGACGATGTGCTTCTCGTCCGTCAGTATCGCCTGCCCACGGAGAAGGTGCTGCTGGAAGTGCCGGCTGGCGGCGTGGATGTGGGTGAGAGCGTGGAGGCGGCGGCCCAGCGCGAGCTGGGCGAAGAGTGCGGCCGGCGGGCGGGCCGCCTGGAGCGGCTGGGTGGCTTCTACGTATCGCCGGGGTTCTGCAACGAGTTCGTGCACGTGTTTCTCGCCACCCAGCTTGAGCCCGTGGAGTCGCACCCTGACCCGGACGAGCAGCTAACAGTGGTGCGGCTGCCCCTGCCGGAGGCGCTGCGGCTCGTCAGCGGCGGTGAGATACGGGACGGCAAGAGCATCATCGGCCTGACGTGGGCGTGGGCGAAAGTGCGCGGTTTCACGATTGAATAGAGGTGACGCGCTTGATAGAATGGGCACCGGCTCCCCCTCTCCCGTATTCCGGAGACGTTAATGGCGCAGGTGCAACAGGCAATCAGCCCACCCCACCGGCTCGGCTTCCTGGAGACGTTGCGGAAAGACCGCTGGTGGGTGGAGCCGGCTCTGGTGTTCCTGGGGTTGTCGGTCTTCTTCGGCTGGCTGACCATAAGTGCGTTTCTGGATAAGTGGGAGTTCGAGATCGGGCCGTACCTCTCCCCGGTCTACGAGCCCAAGCTGCACGGCACGTTCGACGCGTTCTGGTTCTCCCCGGCCTTGCTCATCCTCTGGATCCCGGCTGGGTTCCGCATCACCTGCTACTACTACCGGCGGGCCTACTATCGCTCCTATTTCCTGAGCCCACCCGGCTGCGCGGTCGGTGACGTGGGCAAGTCGTACAAGGGGGAGGCCGGTTTCCCGCTGATCCTTCAGAACGCGCACCGCTTCTTCATGTATGGGGCGCTCGTGTTCGTGGTGTTGCTGTGGTACGGCGCAATCCGTGGCTTCTACAACACGGATGAGCTAATCGATGGCCAGGCAGTGGAGACCGGCTTCGGCATCGGCCTCGGCTCCATGGTACTCGTGCTGAACGCGTTCCTGCTCATGATGTACACATTCTCCTGTCACTCGTTGCGGCATTTCGTCGGTGGCGGACTGGACTGTTTCAGCTGCTCAAAATGGACGCGTGCACGCAAGCGGGTGTGGGACTACGTATCTCTGTGGAATCAGAGCCACCGCTTCTGGGCATGGACAAGCCTCGTTGGCGTGCTGGCTACGGACATCTACATCCGTTTGGTGGCCAACGGACACATCACGGACCCCAACACCTGGAGCGGCTTCTAGTGGGAAGCATCGTCCGTGGCTGAGTACGAAACGCACGAGTTCGATGTCGTCGTGGTGGGCGCGGGCGGCGCCGGCCTGCGCGCTGCCATCGAGGCGTCCGCTGCGGGGGCGCGCACCGCGCTGGTATGCAAATCGCTGCTCGGCAAGGCCCATACTGTGATGGCGGAGGGCGGCATCGCCGCCGCGCTGGGCAACATCTATCCGGAGGACGATTGGAAGACGCACTTCCGCGACACGATGCGCGGTGGCAAGATGCTCGGCGGCTGGCGGATGGCCCAGCTTCACGCACAGGAGGCGCCGGAACGGGTGTATGAGCTGGAGGCCTGGGGCGCGCTCTTCGACCGCACCAAGGACGGACGCATCTCCCAGCGCCCCTTCGGTGGTCACCGCTACGACCGCCTCGCTCACGTCGGCGACCGCACCGGCTTGGAGATGATC
>CAJXNA010000091.1 GCA_913056415.1 uncultured Chloroflexota bacterium
AAGTAGAGCGCCGAACACATAAGAGGAGATTGTCGATGAAAGAGCGAACGCCGCAGCGTATCACCGTCGAGGCCCCGGACCTTGTTGCCTCGATGGACCTCCACAAACGCGAGGTATCTGAGGAGCAGATTCACAAGTTTGAAGGCTACGTGGCCGAGATTTTCACTGCCTTCGGTATGGATCTCAACACACCGGCGACCGACACAACGCCACAACGTTTTATCCGAGCGCTGTACGACTCTACCGAAGGCTATGAGGGCGACCCCAAGCTACTGACGGTCTTCCGAACGGAGTGCGGTGGGGGACCAGACTGCAACTACAGCCAGGTTATCGAAGGGCCTATCCACTTCTCCGCTTTTTGTGAGCACCACGTCCTCCCCTTCTATGGGCACGCCTACGTAGGATACATCGCGCACGGGGAAATCCTGGGGATCTCCAAGCTGACCAGGCTCGT
This sequence comes from uncultured Chloroflexota bacterium, assembly GCA_913056415.1. Classification (GTDB taxonomy): domain Bacteria; phylum Chloroflexota; class Dehalococcoidia; order SM23-28-2; family RBG-16-64-32; genus JADFNQ01. The sequence continues at coordinate 455 of CAJXNA010000091.1, forward strand.
GCGGGTGTTTACCAAGCGGTTCACCGTACAGGAGCGCATCGGCCAGCAGATCGCGGAAGCGCTGCAGGTGATGCTCCAGCCGCATGGCGTGGCGATATACATGGAGGCGCACCACCTCTGTACGCAGATGCGCGGCGTGCGGGAGATAGAGCCCCAAACGCGAACGACCTTCTGGCGTGGCGCCTACGACAAAGACGCAGCGCTCCGTTCTGAGTTCCTGGCGGCGAGCGGCGCCAGCGGATGACCGAACTGACACCTCTGGAAACGCTTTTGGGGGTGGAGCAGGGAGACGATCTATCGCTACCCGACCAACTGGCCGGCCTCTACGGGCGGCTGCGGTTTCCTCCCACCAGGGGACAGTACGTCATCAGCAACTTTGTGACGACGCTGGACGGCGTGGTGGCCCTGATGGCGCCCGGCCACGAATCCGGTGGCGCCGTCAGCGGTTACAACCAGCACGACCGGATGGTGATGGGCATACTGCGCGCCGTCTCTGACGCCGTCGTCGTCGGTGCTGGCACGCTCAGATCGGTGCCCGAACACCTCTGGACGGCCCAGTACATCTTCCCTTCGCTTGCCGACGAGTACGTGCAGCTGCGTACGAGCTTGGGCAAGCCGGAGTCCCCACTGAACGTCATCGTCACCGGCAGCGGGAACCTCGTCCCCAACTTTCGGGTCTTTCAGTCGCAAGAGGTGCCCGTCCTCATAGTTACCACGCCCCGCGGCGCCAAGAGGATCGAGGCGCTGTCTATGCCACCGTCCGTCAAGGTCATCGCGGTAGAGAAAGACGGACCAGTAAGCGCGGGGGCGATCCTGAATGCTACCAACGAAGCTCGCCAGAGCGATATGGTCCTTGTCGAAGGAGGGCCGATGCTAATGGGCGACTTCTTCGCGGGGCGACGTCTGCATGAGCTGTTCATCACGCTGGCGCCTCAGGTAGCGGGCCGTGACGGCTCCGTCGAGCGGCCGGGGCTAGTCTCGGGGAAACGCTTCGCGCCGGACGATCCCCGCTGGGGGACGCTAGTGGGCGTGAAACGGGCAGGTGATCACCTCTTCCTGCGCTACTCGTTCATGCAAACCGATAGCTAGTCCCGTCCCCGGGTGGCGCTAGCAGGCCCTCGCTACACGTCTGGACGCTAGTACAGCCTAGCCTTGGTTATGCTGATGGCCTCAAATAGCCCTATCTCCAGGGCGGGGGATGAATGGGCGCTAGACAGTTCACCTTCGGTAGGCTGCGTTTTCACGGCTAGACTTCGGACGGGGTCAGGCCGTCTCTATTTCCCGCCTGCCAGATCGCATCTGCAAATGCACCTTCATCCCACGGTTCCCTGATGTTGTTGACGGCCGCCATAGCCGTCCGATCGGGTCGGCCCGCTCACCCGGTCTATTGCCTGAACCGCTCGGCTTCATTGGAGCCGCGGGTAGCGTCGCCGGCGCTGTAAGAATGAGCTCCTGCGCCGGCCAACCTGCCATTGTCGACGATCAAATACTCTTCGCGGATGGAACGGCCGTCGAGCCAGCATTCCAGTATCTCGCGCACACCGGCAGCGTAGCGGGCCTGCGCCGCTAGCGATGTCCCCGATACGTGGGGGGTCATGCCGTGATGCGGCATCGCTCGCCAAGGGTGGTCCTTCGGCGGCGGCTGGGGGAACCAGACGTCGCCCGCGTATCCGGCAAGTTGTCCGCTTTCGAGCGCCCTGGCCACGGCATCCCTGTCGCAGATCTTACCGCGAGCTGTATTCACGAGATAAGCGCCTCGCTTCATCTTGCCGATCAAGGCGTCGTTGAACATGTGCTCGGTCTCGGGATGAAGCGGGGCGTTTACGGTAACGACATCGCAGACGCGCACCATCAACTCCGCGCTGGGATGAAAAGTCAGCCTTAGCTCGCGCTCGACGCTTTCCGGCAGCCGGTGCCGGTCCGTGTAGTGCAGATTGACATCGAACGGCTTGAGCCTTCGCAAGACCGCTGTGCCGATCCGGCCGGCGCCGACAGTTCCGACTGTCATGCCCTCAAGGTCGTAGGATCTTTCGACGCAGTCAGAGATATTCCAGCCCCCACTGATGACCCATTGATAAGAGGGGATATAGTTTCGCACCAGTGACAGGATTAGCATCACAACATGTTCGCTCACGCTGATACTGTTGGAGTAGGTCACCTCGGCGACAGTGAGGCCCCTCTCCATTGCAGCCTGCAAGTCGACATGATCGGAGCCAATGCCGGCGGTCACTGCTAACTTCAGCCTCGGCGCGCTGGCAATCCGGTCAGCGGTCAGATAGGCTGGCCAGAAGGGCTGGGAAATGACGATGTCCGCATCTGGCAACTCCCGCTCGAACACGCTATCGACGCCGTCCTTGTCGGAAGTCACAACCAGGATGTGGCCAAGCCCTTCGAGAAACTTTCGCAGCCCGAGCTCACCCGAGACGCTGCCCAGGAGCTCTCCCGGCACAAAGTCGATCGCGCCAGGAGTCGGTAGCGTCTGTCCACCTGGGTAATGGTCCAGCGTTGGTATGTCGTCGCGCGCATACGATGTCGGGTAGCCACCCACCGGGTCGTCATAGAGCACGCAAACGATCTTCGCCATCTCGTTCACTCCTGATCTTCAGAACGTTTTCTCACGGCGAATCATGCCATACGCAGCATGGCTTGGCGACCATAGCGCAGCATCTCGCTTGATCAGGGGCTCACCGTGTGTCAATTTCTCCACTTGCCAGTGGCTTTTCAAGAGCCGAGCTAGCGGGAGCTCTGACCACAGGGCAACCATGGGGGTGTGTCTAACCTACACGCTCGCGGTACACCAGCGGAACTCCACCCAGGTCTATCGCACAGCCGTGGTAGAGTGCCCTACGCTGGCCTTTCTTCAGCGGCTGGCCGTCAACCGTGACAACATCTTCAAGCACAGCTTGCAAGACGCAGTCTCCACCCTTCCGGGGAACGACTCGGGCCACTCGCCTGCCGAGGCCCACGTCGATGTCGTCGTTCGGCCCTCCGATCGTGAGCGACCGGCGGATCCAGGTGCGGCGGTGACGCGCCCCCAGATCGTAGGCCCGACCGACCTGCACCGATTCGAGCCTGCTCCGGGTCATTAGCCAACCACGCAGCGTCGGCCTTCCAAAATGAGCATAGGCCAAGAACGATCCTGCCAACCCGACCAAGAGAACGGGCCCGAACAGAACGAGCATCAGCAGAGTCGACGGACCACCACGGTCAGTTTCGGCGCCGGCTGGCTCCGGTTTCGGGGACGGGCCCGGGGTCAACGATGGCGGGGAGCCTTGTGGCACTAGCGATACCGACACCTGAAAAGTTCTGTGTGCCACAACTCCTTCCTCCGTCTCCGCTATCAGGAAGATGTCATAAGATCCCGCCATGACATCTATGGCCACGGTCCCGGCATACTCGCCTGGCCCGCTATGCTCGAGAACGCCTTCGTACTGCTGCCCGCTCGGCCCTACGATCGTCACCGTCACCGCCGCGTCCTCGACCGGCCGCTCGTCCTCCAACTGAGGGTCAACGGCCGTCAGCCGCACGGCAACTTCCAGCGGCTCACCTGGCGCGAGGCTCAGGGAAGGGGGTGGCCGGAGCCACATGACCTCAACCAGCGTCCGGGGCGTCGAGGAGATGGATACGCAGGACTCGCCTTCCCCTGCCCCAGTGATCGTGACAGTCCACGTTCCCCTGGCTGGACCCTCGATGCTAAAGGCATCGTAGCGGGTGTCGCCCCCGGTTGGGGTAACCAACTCACCATCGGGCCCCGCCACCGCCACGGTCGGCTGTAGGTCGCTGGTGTAAGTCACGAATAGAGAGAGCGTGGTAACGAACTGGTGAATTGGGAAGGTCACGGAGGCCTGTTCGCCGGGGTCCAAGCAATCGCTGAACAGGACTTCGAATACGTCCAACTTGATGGCGGCGAACACCTCCTGGAACACCAGCGTCAGTTCACCAGGCTCCGGCGCTTCTCGGTAGAGCCCGCCCCCGTTCTCCGCCAACTTCTGCAGAAACTCCGGCTCCACCGCGCTCGCCAGCGAAATCGGAAAAAGACGCCACTTCCTCTCCCCAAAGCGGTCCGCTAAGGCAAACACCGCGCTCCGCTCCGCTTCCTGTTCCTCTGCCGAGAAGTTGGGCCAGTCGGGCGGATGGAGTTCGCCATCAGTCAGGAATATGGCGAAGCGGATCGGGTTGGACCCCTTGTCCAGCTCCGCTAGCCCCGCCTCCAGGCCCGCCTTCATGTTTGTGTTCGTCTCCGGGGCCACGGGGGTCAGCTCACTCTTGATAGCCTCCTTGCTGGCCACGTCCGTCACCCTCCTCAGCGACACCAACACGGTGCTGTCGTCCGAGAACAGGATCACCCCGATCTCGTCCCCCTCCTCCAGCAGGTCCACCAGCTGACTGGCCGCAGTATAGCGTAGGCTGGCGGGGTCCGTCCGTGCCATGCTCCCTGAATTGTCGATGATGAGGACGACTGAGATATTTTGCGGGTCTTGCGCTCCCGCCGACGGCGTGGACATCAAAGCAAGGACGACTGCCGCAAGAACCGGGAGAGAGAGAACCCGGAGGATTGGCGTCATCGTCTTACCATCTTGAGCTTGCTGTTGGGCTGCCCTCGTTGTCCTAGTGTTAGACATCCCGGACCGGAAATCAAGGACAGCGGTGAGGGGCGCAACGGTGGCGCCCCCATGAATCCACCTCAACAATCACGGCGTTAGGGAGGATGAGCGAGCCCTAGCTCGGCCCGTGACTTCTGCCACACTACGAAGTAGTAGTGTGCGTTAGAGCCTTGCAAAGTGGTGAATCCAACAATCGCCTTCAAAATCTCCCGCGTGGGACTTGACAAACGATGCAGGACGCATTAATATCTGACTGACGCCTCAGTCAATCACTAGCGAGAGTTATGCCTGCAAAGACAAGCGCCGACCAGCTTCTGAAAGCAGCCGCCAAGGTGTATCACCAGCGCGGCTACCATGCGGCTAAGGTGAGCGAGATCACCCGTGAGGCCGGCGTCGCCCAGGGCACCTTCTACCTCTACTTCCCGAGCAAGAGGCAGGCGTTCGTTGAGCTTATGGAGGGGTTCGCCCGGAATATCAGCAGCGCTGCCCTCGAGCTGGACTGGGAAAGGATCCGCAATGGGGAGGACCTACGGCAGCAGCTGGTTGACCTCTACACCAGTATCTTCCAGATCTGCGCCGACAACCGGGATGTGGCTGACCTCTTCTTCAACGCCGCCCCGTCAGCGGATGAGAGGGCGGCGGCTATAAGGGAGGAGTTCATGCGGGGGGTCGAGGGCATCTCCGCCCAATCCCTGGTAGACGGCGCGGAGCGAGGCTATTTCCGGGCCCTGAAAGCGGAAACCATCTCTCGGGCCATCGTGGGGATGTTCTTGAATATCGTTCTCAGAACGATCATCGCCGAGGGCCGTACGTTTCGTCTGCGAGAGCTGGCGGAGGATCTTGTAGACTTCGAGGTGCGGGGCCTCTTTGTGTCGGAAGGAGCGGCCACGAAGTGAAGGCCCCACTTTCTTTTTGCATCTATATGACTGATGTACCAGTCAGTACGTCTTCACAGGACCTAGGAGCGCTCATAGCATAACGCTGAAGCGGGAGAGCACCGCCCGCAAGAGCGTTTAGCCAGGACGGAAGAGGGAGGTAAAGATCATGCTCAAATCCGCCATCGCCACACCCACCGACAGGCCGATGCTAAGATACAACCGTAGAAATGGCGGGAAGGAGAGTGATCTCGCGGTCGGGGCTAACCGAACTACCGGTAGAGAGGACGAGATTCTAGCCGAGGGCATTCGTCGGAGGGATCCGAGCGCGATGGAGGCACTGTACGACCGATATAGCCGTCAGGCGTTCGGCCTCGCCTACCGGATTCTCGGCGACGGACCCTCGGCCGAGGATGCATTACAGGAGGCGTTTCTGACTGTGTGGCGCCAGGCTGACCGGATCGACTCAGCTCGGGGAAGATTGAGCTCTTACCTTATGACCGTAGTACACCACAAGGCCGTCGACCTCGTGCGCTCCCGGCGGGGGCAGGCCGTGAGGCATCTACCTCTCGATCCCAACGTGGTAGGACAGGAGGAGTCGGATATGGTGGAAGGGTTGGCTCACGCTTCGAGTCGCGAAGCCATACAGAGGGCCCTGTCGTCGCTCCCGCCTGAGCAGTTGGAGCCCATAGGGCTCGCGTATTTTGAGGGCCTCACACATGTCGAGATCGCCGAGAGGTTGGTCCTTCCGTTGGGTACGGTCAAGAGTAGGCTGCGGTTGGGACTTGAGAAGATGCGTTCCGCACTGGAGGGCCGCGTAGTCAAGTGAAGTGTGAAGAGGTCGAAGAGCTAGCCGGGGCCTATGCGCTCCAGGCGCTCCCAGCTGAAACGCTACAGGAAGTGCGGAAGCATTTGGCGTCCTGTTCCCAGCATTCGGAGATGGCCGGTCTGCAGGCCGTCGCCTCCACACTCTCTGCCGCTGCCCCGGAGATGGAGCCTCCTCCCGACCTCAAGACGCGCCTGATGGGCGCGATCCGACAAGAGGCAGCCCCAGCCGCGGAGGGGAGGCCGCACGAGATGGACGGCTCCTGGCTCCGCCGCTGGCTATCTCCGACGGCCCGGCCCTACGTCCTAGCGGCCGCCCTGGCTATCGCCGTGGCCGCGCTCGCCGGCTGGAACGTGTACCTTCAGACCTCCGACGACGGTGGACAAGACGTTACCTTCGTGCGCGCCCTCACGGACGGAGGCGTCGCCCAGGGGCGCGTCCTCTACGTCCAGGAAGAGCAGATTGCGGTCATCACCGTAGAGGATCTGGAGCCGCTGCCGGCGGACCAGATCTACCAGGTCTGGGCGATCAGCGATGACACTGCCATCGGGATCGGGTTGTTCAACACTTCGGAGAGCGGCGAGGCCTCGGCCGCGATCGAGTTCGACCTGAGCGAAGCCGAGATCGTGGCGATCACAGTTGAGCCTGCCGGCGGCAGCCCGCAGCCGACGACCGAGCCCGTCCTCGAAGCGGAACTCTAGACCCTAGCCGCACTCCACGCGGATTCTCCCCGCTTGCCGCCCAAGGCGGTGATCCATTACACCCCCACTCGCGAAATACCTCCAGAAGCATCAAGCCTGGCCGCCGGCCGGGCGATTAGTAGCACAGGGAGGTAGAGACCATGCGTAAGTTCGGTATCACCGCAGCCCTCGGTGCCTCGGC
>CAJXNA010000092.1 GCA_913056415.1 uncultured Chloroflexota bacterium
CGGTGTGGGCGAAGGCGTGGGGGTGAGCGTGCTCTCAGGCGTCGTGATGCCGTCGAGGACTTGAGAGGAGCCGCCGGAGAAGACACCTGCCGCGGCCAGGACGCCTACGGTGATGACGAGCGTCAGAAACGCCGCTGCTCCGCCGGCGATCGCCTGTCGGCGGCGGTTGTGGGCCAGCCAGGGCGGTAACGGTATTCGCATGGTGGATTGACGGCTCTATCGTTGTCCGTATAATGAGGCCACATCCCGCCCAAGCGCAACCAGGAGGAACGCCCATGCCAACGGCAACGGTTAACGGCAACCAGTATTTCTACGAGGAGAAGGGGTCCGGTTTTCCAATCGTCTTCGGCAACTCGCTGCTCTTCGACCATCGGATGTGGGACCAGCAGGTGGAGACGCTCTCCTCCCGCTACCGCTGTATCACTTACGATTTCCTGGGGCACGGTGGCTCCTCGGTCGGCGCGGAGGGGTACAGCCTGGAGGACGAGGCGGAGAAGCTGCACGCCCTGATGGAGCGATGGGGCGCCTCGCCGGCCCACATGGTAGGGCTGTCCATGGGTGGCATGGTGGATATGCGGCTGGCGCTGGCCCATCCGGAGGACGTTCGTTCTTTGGCGCTGCTGGACACCTCGGCGGAGGAAGAGGTGGCGGAGCGGCGGCCGCAGTACGAGGCGATGGCGGCGGCGGCGCGGGCCAACGGGCCGGAGTCGGTCGTGGACGCGGTGGTGCCGTTCATGTTCAGCCAGGGGTTCCAGCAATCGCAGCCGGAGCAGGTGGCGGCCTACAGGCAGCAGTTCATCGACTCCAACATCGATGGCATCGAGCAGGCGACGAAGGCGGTGACGCGCCGAACCAGCGTGCTGGACAAGATATCGCAGATCAGGGTGCCTACTCTCGTGATTGTGGGCAGCGATGATATCTCGACGACGCCGGACAAGGCGCAGCGCATCGCTGAGGGGATCGCCGGCGCGCGACTGGAGACGATAGCGGGGTCCGGACACCTGACGGCCATCGAGCAGCCGGAGCGCATCTCACAGTTGCTTTCGGAGTTCTTAGCGCAGGCAGATTCGGCCTCGCCGAAGTATAACCGCCTACCGACCTATCAGACGCTTTCCAACCCCGTAACGGGGATCCTCTCAGATAGCCTCCCTATCGGCAGAAATCCGCTGCGGCGGGCTGTGCGTATACCCCCATAGGGTATGTATCACAGGGAGGTGATGCCTTTGAGCCACATCGTGCGGAAGTTCTTGGTCGGCTTACCGGCCCAAATTCTCAGGAGGTGATTGAGTATGTCAATCGAACATAGGACTGACCTAATCCCCAGTCCGCCCATCCAGACCACGATCTACCCGCTGCTCATAGCGGCGGGATTCGCCATCGTGGTCTCCGCGCTCGGCATCGCGGTGGTGCTCGCCACCGTGGCCAACGACGTCTTCAACAACGCCAAGGAGGCGCGGGACGCGGCGGCCGTCGGCACGTCGCTGCTGGCGCGGCAGGGCGACCTGGCGACGTTCCCGCTGTGGGTGCAGCCGTTCAAGTTCGTCGGCCTGACCCTGTTGATCAGCGGCATCTTCACGGTGTTCTGGGGGCTCCTGCGCTCGCTGCGAGAGGCGCGCGGGGCGGCGATGGTAGAGAGCATCCCCGTTCTCCTCAAGGGTTCGTCTCCGCGAGAGACGGAGGGGAGCTAGGAGATGGCTATGCGTGAAATGATATTCGGCGGGCGCGCAGTCCTGACAGAGGCGCAGCCCACCGGCATGCAGAAGATGGCCGGCATGATGTGGGCGCCCATGCTGCTCATGGGGCTCATGATCGTCTTCGCCAGCCTCGGCCTCAGCGTCGTCAAGGCGAACTTCGCCTCGGACTACTTCGGCGTGACGAAGGCGGTCCGCGAGGCGGCGGACGCGCCGGCCTACCTGATCGATAAGCGGCAGTTCATCGAGTCGGTAAACGTCTGGCTGCCCGGGTTCCAACTGTTGGGGATAGGGCTCATCCTCTCCGCCATCACCTTCTCCCTGGCTAACATCCTCGGCGTCTTCCGCGCCGGCGGCGTGCAGATCCAGAAGGCGTTCGGCGCGGAGCCCCAGACCATTACTCCGCCCATCACGGCGAAGCTCTTTCCGATGTTCATGATGATGGGTCTGATGATCCTGATCGTGAACCTGATCATCGCCGGCATCATCGGCGCGATCGCCTGGGATGTCTATGGCAACTCCGTGGCGGAGATCAACGCTGCGGCGCCCGGTTCTAGCCTGCTGGGGGACCAGGGGACGGTCAACAGCTACAAGGCGTGGCTGGAGCCGTTCAAGTTTGTGGGCCTCGCCACCATTCTGGTCGGCATCTCCCTGGCAGTGCACACGATCCTGCAGGTGATCCGGTTCCAGGGCCAGCGCATCCGTGAGCTGGCGGCGGGAAACTAAGGGGGAATGAGATGACACACGCAGTTGACACATTGGAGCTCCGCGAGCCCGGCATGACGGGGATGCAGGAGATGGCCAGCCGAATGTGGCTGCCCATGTTCCTCATGGGGGCGATGGTGCTGATCGCGTCGCTGGTCATCGGCGCGGTGCAGAGCGGCCTCTCTACGGACCTGTTCGAGGTGACCAAGACGACGCGTGAGGTGAGCCCGAGCGGCAGCCTGCTGGACAAGCAGGAGTTTATAGAAACGACGAGCATCTGGCTGCCCCGGTTCCAGCTTCTGGGCATGGGGCTGATGTTCAGCGGGATCACCTTCCTGCTGGCGACGATCCTGGGCAACCTTCGCCTGGCTGGCGCCATGGTCCAGAAGCAGTCCGGCCGGCGGATGCTGGTCCCGAAGCCGCCTTGGTCCGCGCAGCTGTTCCCTATGCTCATGATGATGGGGCTGATGATCCTCATCGGCGCCCTCGTGGTCAGCATCGTCATCGCCATCACCGCCGGTGACGTGTTCGGCAACCCGATCTCGACCATCAACGCTGCCGAGTCAGGTTCCGGTCTACTGGGGGACTTCCAGGACGTGAAAACGTTCGGCGCCTGGCTGCAGGCGTTCGCCTTCACCGGCCTGGCGTTGGTGCTCTCCGGCATCGTGCTGGCGCTGTACACGATCTCCCAGGTGTTGCGCTTTCAGCACAGCCGTATCGCTGAACTGGCACAAGGAGCCGAATAGGCGGAGCTCGTTTGCGGTTAGATTGGTTGGCGCCTGCTGCTATCGGGCGGCGGGCGCCAACTGCTGAGCTCAGCATTAGAAACGCTACAGCGTTTCGGAGGGGGAAATTCCATGGAGTTCGAACCGGGTTGGGCCATTCTGGCGGGCCTTGTCGGCGGCGCGGTGATGGCCGTCATTCTGTATATGGGCATCGTCATGATGCCTCAGCAGATGAAGATGAACCTGTTCATGATGCTGGGATCGATGATGCTGCCCGTGGGTGCGGCGGCGTTCGTGATGGGCGCAATGGTACACGCCGGCATGAGCGTCGTCTTTGGCCTGATCCACGGCGGCGTCTTCGCTGCCCTGGACATAGATTCCGCCTGGGCGGCCTGGGGGCTGCTTTTTGGGGTGACGCACTGGGCGGTGGTCGGCATGGCGTTGGGGATGATGCCCATGATGCATTCGCGCATGCGTAGCGGCGAGATCGACGAGCCGGGCTTCTACGCCCTACGCTACCCGCCGATGACGGCGATGGGCTTCCTGATGCTGCACCTCGTCTTCGGAGTCATAGTGGGGGCGCTGTACGGCGCCTGGGCCGGCTAGCTCCAACCGTGGCTAGCGAATCACGCTGATGAGCGTGGGAGATCGGGGTCGGCTGAACTAAGTCTCAATCGCAACGAAGGGAGATAGTAGTGGCTAAGGTTGCCATCATACTGCAGGCGGGTCCCGGCACTCACGAGAGCCATGCCCGCATGTTCCACAGCATGCTCTATTCTAAGGAGCTCAAGGAGAAGGGCCACGAGGTGCGCCTCGTATTCGATGGCGCGTCCACAGAGTGGCTGGCCAAGTGGGGCGATCCCCAGGACGGCGATGACCGGATGATGGGCGGGTTCTTTAACCAGCTCAAGGATGCCGGCCTAACCTACGTGGTGTGCGATTTCTGCTCCGGCGCCTTCAATGTCCACGCTAAGCTGACGGCGCAAGGCGAGCCGCTGGTGGCGGAGTACATGAACCATCCAAGCGTGGCCAGCCTCATTGACGAGGGCTTCCAGCTTGTCACGCTGTAGCGATACGCCTCTCCAGACAGAGTGACGCCGCGGGAATGTCTGGGGAGGCAAACAGCCCCGCGGCGCCTATCTGCCCGTTGCGGGCAGACCTGTCCCCGCCCGCGGCGGGGACGATCGTGCTAGCAGTCAAGCTGCGTTGGTCCTATCCTATGAGACCCTCCTTTCGCTCACGCCCGCCGGAGCGGGCAGACCTGCCTGTCGTCAGACAGGCGCGACTGCTTCGAAGTGCCGGGCTCCGCCTTGCCGGAAGCAGGGCCCGACGTTAGTTAACGGATGTTGACGGGTCGGCGAAGAAAGGTCGGCAGATCGGTGTCGGCCACGTTCTCCATGGCCTCCGACCGTATCCGCCGGAACTCCTCCTCTTCGGCTTTCGATTCGTATGTCTCCTGGGCGGTGAACCCTACCGCGATGAGCGTCAGCTTCACCTCCTCGCCCAGCGTGGGGTCGGTAGCGGTGCCGAATATGATCTCCGCGTCCGGGTCCACCACCTCGGCGATAATCTGGGCCGCCATGTTCAGCTCGTGCAGCCCCAGGTCGCCGGAGCTGGTGATGTTGAACAGGACACCGGTGGCGCCGTGGATATTGATGTCCAGCAGGGGGCTGGAGACGGCGGCCTGAGCGGCCTCGACGGCCCTGTTCTCACCGCTGGAGCGGCCGATCGCCATGAGGGCGGGGCCGGCATCCGCCATGATGCGACGGATGTCGGCGAAGTCCAGGTTGATGTCTCCGGGCATGGTGATCAGCTCGGAGATGCCGTCTATCCCCTGGCGCAGCACCTCGTCGGCCATGAGGAACGACTCGACGACAGTCGTCTTCTCGTCGGCGAGGGCCAGCAGCCGGTCGTTAGGGATGACGATGAGCGTATCGACCTCCTGCTGGAGGTTGGCGACGCCGCCATCGGCGTTCGCCTTGCGCTTGGCCCCCTCGAAGGAGAACGGTCTGGTAACGATGGCGACGGTGAGGGCGCCGGCGTCTTTAGCTACCTGGGCTATCACCGGCGCGGCGCCGGTGCCGGTACCGCCGCCCATGCCGGCGGTGATGAACACCATGTCCGCGTCCTTGATCGCCTCCTTGATCTCATCGCGGGAGTCCTCGGCGGCCTGGCGGCCGCGTTCCGGGTCGCCGCCCACGCCCAGCCCACGCGTTATGCGGTCGCCGATGCGGATGCGGCTCTCCGCGTCGCAGCGCATGAGGGCCTGGGTATCCGTGTTGATCCCTACGAACTCAACACCCTGGATGCGGGCCTCCACCATGCGGTTTACGGCGTTGCAGCCGCCGCCGCCCACGCCCACCACCTTGATGGGGGGGAGTCCGTCTAGGTCTATGCCTGCCACTGCGTCCTCCTTTCCCTCTTGAGGGTTGATCGGGTATAGCGTTTGTTGGGTCATCTCTCTACTGCGGGATGAGCGCCTTCAACCACCGTTTGGCGGTATCCAGCACCCCACTGAACTCGAACGGTGGTTTGAGGCTGATGCCTGGTTTGTGGCCATTGTGCCCGTTCTCCAGGATCGACCAGTGCAGCAGGCCCACGCTGGCCGCGTAGGCCGGGTCGTTCAACGTGTCGGCCAGGCCGTGGATCCCCCGGGGCCGGCCGATGCGTACGGGCATACGCAGCACCTGCTCGGCCAGCTCGTCGATGCCGGGGAGGCTGGCCGAGCCGCCGGTGAGGACGAGGCCGGCTGCCACCATCTCGTCGAATCCGGCGCGTTTGGCGTCGATGTAGATCATCTCCAGTATCTCCTCCACGCGGGCCTGGAGGATCTCCGCGACACGGCGGCGGGACGTCTCCTTCCGGCGCTTGCCGCCGAACGCTTCCAGCTCGACAACGTCCTCAGGGTTGATCCGGGAGGGCAGCGCGGAACCGTACTCCATCTTCAGCTCCTCGGCGGCGGAGAAGGGGGCGCGCAGGCCGGCCACCAGATCGTGGGTCAGGTGGTAGCCTCCTACCGGCAGCACTGAGGTGTGGAACACGGCGCCGTCCACAAACACGGCGATGCCGGTGGTGCCGCCGCCGATGTCCGCCACTATGATGCCCTGGCGTTTCTCCTCCTCCTCCAGCACCGCCTGCGCCGCCGCCATGGGGGAAAGAACCAGCGCTTCTACCTGGACGCCGGCGCCCTCCACGCACTGCGTGAGGTTCTGAACGGCGGTAAGGGAGCCGCTTACGATATGAGTCTCCATGTCTAGGCGCTGGCCGTACATCCCTACCGGATCGCTGACCTGCTCCTGCCCGTCGACGACGAAGAAGCGGGGGACGACGTGCAGTATCTCGCGGTTGGTGGGGAGGTTCAGTGCCTGGGCCTCCTCAACGGCGCGGTCAATGTCCTGCTGGGTGATAGGCCGCTCACGGCCGGGGATGGTGGCGACGCCGCGGTTGTTCAGCGAGTTCACGTGGTTGCCGCTGATGCTTACGTGGGCGCTCAGCACGCGGCTGCCGCTGGAGCGCTCCGCCTTCTCGACGGAGCTGGCTATCGCCTCCGTCGCTTCCTGGATATTGTCCACCATCCCCTTCTTGACGCCCTGGGAGGCGGTTATGCCCACGCCGAGGATGCGCACGTCCACATCCGGGGTGAGCTCGCCGACGAGGGTGCATATCTTGCTGCTACCCACGTCTATGGAGGCCAGGATGTTGTCTCTCACCTCGTCATCGCCTCCTTTCGCTCATTGGAAAGACGGGCGGTCGCGGAAGCGCAGATCGAGTACGTGGCCTGCCATGGCCCCGCGTCCGATGTCCTCTTCCACCGTCTTCCAGACCGCCAGCTTGTACTCAACGTTCTGGCTATCGCCCATGACCACGCGGTAATTCGCATCGGTCACCACGGACAGCCCCTTCTCCGGTGCGTACTCGAACTTTGTGATCCCGAGGGCGAGTTGGTCCGGCACGAACTTGAGCAGCGCTTGGGCCAGGCGTACGGCGTCCGCGTCGACGCGGTCGCCGGGAGATAAGTTCGCCGGGTCGCCGATATCGTGAATGATGGGGGCGTCCTTGGGTGGCATTACGTTGGGCAGGATGACCCCCTCGTTGTCGATGACGTAGGAGGTGTCGGCCAGGTTCCAGTAGCCCCAGGGGGTACGCTCGATCACCTCGATGCGCACCTTGTTGGGCCATCGGCGCTGGGCCTGGGCCCCTTTGACGAGCGGCAAGGCGACGATGCGCGCTTCGGCCTCATCCAGAGGGGTGTTGAACATGCTGACGCCCTCAAGGTCAGCCAGCTCGGCGATCCGTTCAGGGCTGGTGCTGGTGGCGTTTACCACCTGTACCTCCTGCACCCGCAGCAGGGGCGAGCGGTAGAGGACCACCGCGCCGGCAACTGCCGCCAGCAGGGCGAGAACGATGAGGGTGCGGCGCCAGCGCAGACGCCGGCGCCGGCGTTCCGCCTTCTCGTCAGGGAGGACGTACCCCTTGAGGGCGCGCCGGCGCTTTCCGGGTTTGTACTTA
>CAJXNA010000093.1 GCA_913056415.1 uncultured Chloroflexota bacterium
CATCCGCATCTCCACCACTTCTTGGTGCAGTATCCGGAAGTTGTATCTAAGAAGGAGCCTCTGGTATTCGTCCGGCGTAAGGAACTGTCTCGCCTCTGCCCTTTCTCCCCTCTGGTGCTTCAAGCCGTAATCCCTCCTGAGTATTCTGACGGTCTTCAGCATAAGCTTCTTGTAGAACGCCAGCGATGGGGCCGGTATAGCACCCTCAAAGAACGCAGTGTTAAAGGCGAAGCGCCTCCCAGGCCCCAAGACCTTGGAGATCTCCCTCATTACCGCCGCTTTGTCGCTGACCAGGTGGATAGAATTGCAAAAGACCACCGCATCGACGTTGGTAGGAAGGCACTTGGAAAAGTTCTCGGCTCCCGCGCGTACGAAGATGACCTTAGTGGCCACGTCAGACAGGTTTGTCTTGGCTTCCTCCAGCATTTCGGCGGAGGGGTCAGCAGCGACGACGACCAATCCATTCACAGTCGATAGCATCAGCCTTGTGACGGCGCCGGTCCCGCAGCCCAGGTCAACCACAATCTGTCCGCTGCCCAATGAGACCAGGTCCAATAGCCTCTGGTTGGCCGCCGTATAGAAGCCCTGTCGCGCAAACCGGTCGAAGGAGAAGGAGGAACTCGTCTCTGTCATCCCACGCTGTCCTTGCCAGAAGGCTGACAGGCCAAACTAAGAGGCGCTGCCAGGAATCGTACTCTGATCAGCCGAACCGTTGTCACGTCGGTGTCGCCTGGCGGCAGCCGGATAACCGCGCCGGCCACCGTATCCGCAGTGGAATAGACTTCTCCCTGGAGAAAGCCGTACCGGATGGCAGCAGGGTAGTACCAGCGCAACGCACGACTGCGTTTGGCTCCGTCAGCTGCGCCCGCCACTCGGCTTCATTTTTTTCGATCTTCTTCATCATGACGATTCGATCTTCTGACGGTCATTTTAGGTTCTCGCTAAGCGCGCCAGAAACCATTCTAGCAGCAGTCAGGTGGCTTGTGGCACATGACCCGGCGTTAACGAGCTACAGGCTAGAATCCCCCATGGCCGCCCTCAAGATAGGAGGGTGGCCCGGCGAAGCGGCGCCTCTGTGCTATCATAGACCGGCCCTCAATTTCACCGTCATGCCTGATCGTCCAGAAGACCGCCACCACATGGGCTTCGGTGCGGCCCCGGACATCAACTCGATCAGCGCCGTCACCTTAGCAACTCACGACATGGCTCGCGCGGTCCGATTTTACCGCTCCCTCGGTTTCTCCCTCCGCTACGGGGGCGAGGATTCGGCATTCACCAGCTTTTCCGTCGGCTCCACATACCTCAACCTCATCGGCCAGCCCGAGGACCGGCAGTGGTCCTGGTGGGGACGTGTCATCTTCTACGTTTCCGACGTCGACGCCCTTTACCAACGTGCCCTGGCCGAGGGCTTGGACCCTGACTCTACCCCCCGCGACGCTGAATGGGGCGAACGCTACTTCCACCTCACCGATCCCGACGGCCATGAACTCAGCTTCGCGAAGCCACTGGCCTCACCTTCCTAAGGGAAGGAGAGCTGATGCCGGCCAAAGTACAGCCTCTGACTGTTAGCGACGGCGATACGGTGCGGCTGTATGATAACGGTTGCCAGCTTCCCAGCGTTCAAGTCTATCCGTGCAGGCGTCGTTGAGCCTTCGGTCGTATAGATCGAAGCTATGCCTGATCGTCAGATCGAGTGGGTCAACCCGGTCCGCCTTGCCACCGGAGCGTGATACCTGACATACTCTCGCCGCGAGAGGAGGACTTTGTCCTGCGCCACCAATGATCGCCCGTGCGGCAGGCCAGCCCCTAGGCCGATGTTCCCAAGGTGCCGACTTGGTGCAGAGACTGTAGGACACCCCGGTATGACTGAAGGACGCTCTCCTCGCAATACGAAACCGAACGGTCCTGACAAAACGCCCTGACGATCTTCTGCGCTTCCCGCAGATTGTTGCGAGGCATGCTCGGGAACAGGTGATGCTCGATCTGGTAGTTGAGTCCGCCGTACCAGAAGTCGGTGAGAGGGTTCGCTTTAACGTTTCGTGCGGTGAGCACCTGACGGCGCAGGAAGTCCATTTGGCTGTCCTTTTCTAAGATGAGCATGCCTTTGTGGTTGACAGCGAAGGTGGCGCCCACATAGAGGCCGAAGAGCGCGTGGTGGACAAAGATGAACGCGGTTGCCTGCCAGACACCCAGTACGGAGAAGAGGAAACCAAAGTACAGCACGAAGTGGACTGTGGCAAGGAACAGTTCCGGCAAGATGTACCTCTTCCTGATCCGGGCCATAAAGTGAAAGCTAGCGACTCGCAGGCCTATCCCTTCCAGCGCCAGCAGTGGGAACAAAAAATAGGCTTGGTATCTCACGACGAACCGCAGCACCCCCCGCTTTGCGCGGGCCTGCTCTTCGGAGAAAGCCAGGACGGGGATCGAAATGTCGGGATCGACATCGAGCTGATTGGGATTGACGTGATGCCGGTTGTGCTTGTCTATCCACCAGCTTCGGCTCGTGCCGAGCAGGAAATTCACCGCCAGGCCGGCGATCTTATTCTTCCCAATCGCCTGGAAAATCTGTCGATGGCCCGCGTCGTGGCCGATGAAGCCTATCTGGGCGAACACAAAGGCTAGAAATGCGGCGTTCAGGAGCTGTAGCCAGAGGGCGTCTATTAGCACCACAAACGTCAGGCTGAGAGCCAGCAGGCTGAGAATCAGCAAAATTTGGCCGGCGTAGTAAGAAGGCTGCTTGTTCAGCAGCCCCTGCTTTTTTATTAGCTGCTTCAACTCCGCGTATTCGTTCTCGCGCAGGGCCGGCGTGGGCCGTGCTTGGTAAGGCTGAGCCGGTTCGCTGCCCAGTGTTTCGTCTGGAGATCGCATTCGGAGGTCCCATCCGATATTCTCCATCTGATGCTACCTCCTCTGGGGGCTGCCTGAGTCAACTATGAGGCGGTCCTCCGCTCTTGCTTGCTTCATCTTGGGGGACGGCCTTCTAATAAGTCAACTGGAACGGGCGATGGGGATCGAGCCCACGGCCCTCTGCTTGGGAGTTTCCCTTGGCAGGCTACTTCGGTGACGGGTCTGGTAGGGGAGGGCCGGGCCCAAACGTTTCACTCGCCAGAGGCCAGCTTGCGTAGGTCCACGTCCTCGTCCCTTAGCTGTTCTGCGGTTAGCTGTGTTCCAGCCGGTATCAGCTTGCGGCTGGCCGCTATCTCCTTCGGCCGGCTCACCGCCATCGTCGCCCGCAACCGGCCGTCCTTCAGATAAAACGCTGCGAACTTGCGACCCGCCACGTCGCCTCGCAGGACCACCTCGTCCCATTCGCTGGCGTGGCCAACGTATTGCATGTTCAGGTCGTACTGATCGGACCAGAACCAGGGCACCTCAGCGTAGGGCTCCCGAACACCCAGCATCGCTTTGGCTGCCGCTACACCTTGCTTCTGGGCGTTTGACCAATGCTCCACTCTAATCTGCTCGTCGAGGAACGGGTTAGGGAAATTGGCCACGTCACCAGCCGCAAAGATACCCTCTACGTTGGTCTGGCAGTACTCATCGACGGTGATCCCATCCTCAACCTTGATTTCCGTCCGCTCCACGAGCGCTGTCTCCGGGTCTATCCCAACGCCGATCACTACGAA
Source organism: uncultured Chloroflexota bacterium (assembly GCA_913056415.1). Classification (GTDB taxonomy): domain Bacteria; phylum Chloroflexota; class Dehalococcoidia; order SM23-28-2; family RBG-16-64-32; genus JADFNQ01. The sequence continues at coordinate 3,627 of CAJXNA010000093.1, forward strand.
GTCGCACTCCACCGATTCGCCGCCGGAGGTCACGGCCCGTTCAACGCGCTGGCCACCCTCGAACCGCTCGGCCCCGATGCCAAGGCGCAGGTCGATGCCATGCTCACGGTGGATGTCGGCGAAGATGCGTCCCATCTCCGTACCCAGCGCCCGCTCCAGCGGAACCTCGGCGATCTCCAGTATCGTTACCTCCAATCCGCTCATTCGAGCCGATGCCGCCACCTCCGCACCGATGAAGCCGGCCCCAACTACCACCGCTCTTCTTGCACTCTTCATCTCCGAGGCGATGAGTTCACTGTCCGCCACCGTGCGAAGGTAGTGCACGCCCTCTAAGTCCGCTCCCGGGACCGGTAGGCGGCGCACGCGGCCCCCCGTGGCTAGCAGCAGCTTATCGAATCCCAACCTCTCGCCGCCATCCAGCTCCACCTCTCGCTCCCTGGTGTGTAGCTGCGTAGCACGCACCCCCAGCCGCAGCTCGATCTGTTGTTCGTCGTAGTACTCTGGGGGCCGCAGGAAAATGCGGTCCCGCTCCTCTTCACCGCGTAGGTATTCCTTGGACAGCGGCGGCCGCTCGTATGGCCGCTCTGGCTCCGCCCCTATGAGCACCACGCGCCCGCCGAAACCCTCCTTGCGCAGGGTTTCTGCCGCGCTGCCTCCACATTGGTTCGCGCCGACGATAACGTACGTCTTTTTCTCAGGCATGAGGGACCTCCGAAGGCAACGTTACTTACTGTTGGTGCTTCAGCCAACCCTCTGAGAGCAACCCTGGCCGCAATGAAGACCTTCGTGGCGGGTCAAGCCGAAGGAAAGAACCGGCGTGAATGCAGAAGGCTCGCGACGCCCAGAGAAACTAACGCCCGAGCGCAGCCAGCATGTCTTCGACACGTGTGAACTTGTCACGCGGACGCCCTTCCGCACGCCCATTTTCCACTTCTACTCCATCGAGACGGAGCCAGTCGGCGAAGGAGAAATAGTTAGATTGGCGTTCACGCACCAGCTGTTCCATTTCGCTTACCTCAGGTTCTGACGGGCGGAGAATCGAGCCATGAGCTAGGTCTTCGAGCATGCAGTTAACCGTCTCGACTGAATCCGGCTTGTTGGTGCCAATGACCCCGGTCGGGCCCCTCTTGATCCAGCCCGAACAGTACTCGCCTACCACCGGTTGCTGCGTTTCCAGGTCGATGACGCGGCCCTTCTCGTTCGGGATGACACCCCAGCGTTCATTGAAGGGCACCCGCGGCAGCGGGGTTCCTCGGTAGCCGACAGAGCGGAAGACTAGGCCAATCGACAACTCTTCAAAACGATCAGTGGCCTTGTGGCTCAGCGTGCCCGCCTCGGTCTGGTAGAGAGCATTCTTCACTAAGCGCATAGCAACAACCTGTCCCGCAGCGTTGCCAAGCAATTCAACGGGCGACACCAAGAATCGGATGAACAGTTGGCGTGTCCTTCCCGCCGGTTTCCGTGACGCGTACCCCTGCAGAATCTCAACTTTCCGTCGGGTGGCTCGATCATCGCTGGCTTCAAGCGCGGCGCGACTCAGATCGCCGAGCTGGGCCTCTCCAGGAAGCACGGAGATATCTGCATCGGCCAAGTTGCCTAGCTCTTTGATCTCAGGATTCGTGAATGTTGCCTGGGCCGGGCCGCGACGTCCGAGCAGATACACCTCCTTAACACGACTCTGACTGAGAGCTTCGAGAGCGTGGCTGGCTATGTCAGTAACGGCCAATTCGTCGGGAGTAAGGCACAAGATTCGGGCAACATCCACAGCAACGTTGCCCACCCCGACAATCGCGGCCCGCTCTTGCGAAAGATCGAACTGACAGTCCCGATAATCGGGGTGACCGTTGTACCAGCCGACAAACTCGTTCGCCGCGTGGCTCCCTTTCAGCTCCTCGCCGGGGATGCCTAAGCGCTTATCAGTTTGCGCCCCAGTCGCGTACAGGATCTGATGGTGATGCTCCCTGAGATCCGACAGGGCTATGTCTTTGCCAAATTCGACGAATCCGTAGAAGCGGAAATGTGGATCAGAGGCGACCGCAGCGAATTTCTTCGTTACAGATTTGATCTTGTGATGATCAGGAGCGACTCCCGTTCGCACTAACCCGTACGGTGTCGGGAAGCGCTCGAACATGTCTATTTCGACTTTAAGGCCGTCTTGCTTGAGCAAGTGGTCAGCGGCGTAGAACGCGGCCGGCCCGGAACCGATAATGGCGACTCGTAGCGGAATCGCATCAGTGCCCACCAGTTCCATAAGTGTTCGGTTACTTCGTTTCGGGCTTATCTGCCGGCGTTAATTGGCTCAGATTGACATAAGGTTGAGTGTCTGCGGGTGTTGCGAAGCACGGTTTTGCGGAGTCAGTCCTGACCTTCACTGATCTGAGTCTGGAGCGTATCAACCTCTCCTTGATACTTGTCGAGTTGCACTGTAAGCACATCCCTAATGGAGATGATCCCGATCAGCCGTTTCTGGTCGACGATGGGCAGGTGCCGAAAACGCCTGGTGATCATCGTTTGTAGGACCGCTCCTAGATCATCCTGAGGCGCAGCGACGATTAACTCCTTGGTCATCACGTCAGCCACAGTCCGGGCAAGGACCGCCTCACTGCGGGCCGCCTCGCGAATGATATCGCGCTCAGAGATGATTCCGACTGGCTGTCCGAGTTCGTCCACGACGATGAGCGCGCCGATGTCGTGCTCCACCAGCAGGTCGACAGCATCTTTGAGCGATTGATCGGGACGAGCCGTAATCACCTTCAAACCCTTCATGGCTAGGATTGATTCGATCTTCATTTACACAACCTCCACAGGAACTCGTCAGGGCATCCGCTTCACCGCCGTTCAGCGATGCCGCGTGGCCAGTATCGGTCGCATGGGAGCCGGTTATGGTACGAGATCGCTCTCTCGCTGAGATGATATCATCCCTTACTGCGCCGTCCCGCCGAGGCCGTCCCGTGTCGCCAGCACCCAAGTCTTACTTGGTAAGCAACTCCAGGCTGTGGCCGTTGGGGTCCTTGAAGTAGAAGCCGCGGCCTCCCCGGCGAAAGTTGATCTGCATGTTGTCCTGGGTGAAGGGTTCGCTGCCGTAGGCGATGCCCTCCGCCTTCACCCGCTCACCCCGTCGGCGGCGAGCTCCAAATCGCATCGTCCTTCCCAGCCTCCCACGTCTTCGCCTGGATCCCTTTGATCCACTCCGCCGTCTCGTCCGGCACCACGTTCCGGAACTTCGACCCATCCTCCTCGGCAATCCGCACCAGTGCATCGATCATCGACTGCGGGTCGAGCTGACTCGCCAACCCCGTCGCCGCCGCCGCCAGCACCTCCGGCCGCGTCAGTGAATTCGCCATGTCGAACCACCGCATCATAGTCTCGGCGCCGCGATCGTTGAAACCCGTGCCGTACACACCCGGGTTCGCCGTGCACACCTCCACGCCCGTACCCGCCAGCTCCGCCTTCAACCCTTCTGCCAGCGCCTCCAGCGCGTGCTTCGTCGCGCAGTACACACTCGCGAACGGCACCGTGACCAACCCGCCCATCGACGTCACCATCACGATCTTCCCCGACCCGCGCTTCACCATCTGCCGCGCGAACCCTTGCGTCAGCGCCAGCGTCCCGAACACATTCGTCTCGAAGTTTCGGCGCACGTTCTCCATCGGGATCTCCGCCACCGGCCCCGTCTGCATCACTCCCGCGTTGTTGATCAGCACGTCCACCTCGTTGGCGAACGCCGCTTGCCGGTCCCCCTCGTCTGTGATGTCCAGCACCTGGACCTTCAGCGCTACCCCAGCCTCATCCGCAGCCTTCATCAGCTCCGTCACTTGCGGCGCAATCTGCGCGCCCGCGATCACCGTGTGCCCGCGCCTCGCCAACTCCAGCGCCATCCCCCTCCCAAACCCCGTAGCCGCTCCCGTCACCAGAATCCGCTTTGCCATCTCTTGCCTCCCTATCGTTTTGCGTTCCCGCTCATTCTGAGCCTGCCTGCCGCCTGCCCGCCTCAGGAGGGG
>CAJXNA010000094.1 GCA_913056415.1 uncultured Chloroflexota bacterium
ATGCGAGACTACTTCGTATACATCATGACCAACCATTCTGGCACACTTTACACCGGCGTGACGAACGATCTTACACGCCGCGTGTACGAGCACAAGACGCAGGCCAGCGGCAGCTTTACCAGGAAGTACAGGATGAACAAGCTGCTCTATTTCGAGCAGACCGGTGACATACTGTCCGCCATAGAGCGCGAGAAGCAGATTAAAGGGTGGAGACGGAGTAGGAAGCTCGAGTTGATCAAGTCGCAGAACCCCCGCTGGATCGATCTCGCAAGAGGAGGCCTCAGCTAGCCATGGCGCACTGGGGCGGATCCATGGCCGGAGGCTGGAGCCATCAGACCTCCGTGACCTCCGCCGGGCGACCCGGTGGCGGCCTGAAGCGCAGCGTCGACGGCTGGGACGACGAGGAGCTGGGCAAGCCGTACGACCACTCCGTCATCGTGCGGCTGCTCCCCTACCTCAAGCCGTACCGAGGGCGGGTGGCGCTGGCCATCCTGGGCCTGCTGGTGTTCGCGGCCGCCTCCAGCTCCCAGCCGTTCCTCATCGGCATCGCCATCGATGAGTTCGTGCCCTCAGGGGACATAGCCGGCCTGAACGCCATCGGCGCCGCCCTCATCGGCCTGGCGCTGCTGAGCTGGGCGGGTCAGGCGCTGCAGCAGATGCAGACCGCCTTCATCGGCCACAACGTCCTGCTCACCCTCCGCACCAGCATGTTCAACCACATCCAGAAGCTCTCCCTCAGCTTCCTGGACCGCACTGAGGTGGGGCGGGTGATGTCCCGCGTCCAGAACGACGTCACCGTCCTTCAGGAGCTTCTCACCACCGGCTTCCTCACCATCCTCGCCGACTTCGCCGGCCTGGGACTCGTCGTCTTCTTCCTGCTGTACCTGGACGTGGAGCTCGCCCTCATCACCTTCACCGTCATCCCCGTCCTCATCCTGGCGATGGCGCTCTGGCAGTCCCGCGCCCGCCGCGCCTTCATCCGCGTCCGCCAGGCGATAGCGGTCGTGAACGCCAACCTCCAGGAGAACGTCTCCGGCGTGCGCGTCGTCCAGAGCCTCTCGCGGGAGGGGGAGAACATCCGCCGCTTCGACCAGGTGAACGCCGACAACTGGAGCGCCAACGTGGAGGCCGGCCGGCTGACCGCCGCCGTCATGCCCGTAATGGAGCTGATGGTCGCCGCCGCCACCGCCCTCGTCGTCATCTTCGGCGGCATGAGAGTCCTCGACGGCTCCCTCGGCATCGGCGTCGTCATCGCCTTCGCCCTCTACGTCCAGCGCTTCTTCGACCCCATCCGCGACCTCGTCCTCCAGTACACCCAGCTCCAGCGGGCGATGGCCGGCGGCCAGCGCATCTTCGAAGTCCTCGATACCAAGCCTGAGATCGTCGATGCGCCCGACGCCGTGGAGCTCCCCGACGCCCGCGGCGCCGTGCCCGGCTGGGAGGTCACCTTCGACCACGTCCACTTCCGCTACCTCCCCGACGTTGAGGTGCTGCACGACATCGACCTGCGCGTCCGGCCAGGAGAGGTTCTGGCCATCGTCGGCCCTACCGGCGCCGGCAAGAGCACCCTTACCTCCCTCGTCGCCCGCTTCTACGACGTCACCGAGGGCCGCCTCCTCATCGACGGCGTCGATATTCGCCACCTGAAGCGGGAGTCGCTGGCGCGGCGGATGGGCATCGTCTTTCAGGACCCGTTCCTGTTCTCCGGCAGCATCCGCGATAACATCCTCTACGGTCGCCTCGAGGCTACTGAAGAGGAGATCGTTGAGGCGGCGCGCACCGTCGGCGCCCACGACTTCATCAAGCGCCTGCCCCTGGGCTACGACACCGTCCTCCACGAGCGCGGCCAGAACCTCTCCCAGGGCCAGCGACAGCTCGTCGCCTTCGCCCGCGCCGTCCTCGCCGACCCCCGTATCCTCATCCTGGACGAGGCCACCGCCAACGTGGACACCCGCACGGAGGTCGTCATCCAGCGCGCCCTCAAGCGGCTGCTCAAGGGCCGCACCTCCTTCGTCATCGCCCACCGCCTCTCCACCATCCGCGGCGCCGACCGCGTGGTGGTGCTGGACGAAGGCCGCATCGTGGAGAGCGGCACCCACAAGGAGCTGCTGGCCCACGACGGCCTCTACGCCCGCCTCTACCGCATGACCTACGAGCAGTCCGCCTCCGGCGACGGCAACGGTCAGCGGCCCGGCGCGCCCTCCCCTAAGCCACTACCGGCTGGCTAGACTCTCTCTCCCACAGGGCTTCCGGACCCATCGGCCTACGACAGTCCTGGCGGTGGCACTGCGACGTTCGGCCGCGACACCTCCGAAGGAGGGGTCATTCGTAACGTTTGTGGGCAAGAGTGGTTCTTTTTATTTAAGGGGCAGAAAAATCCTGACCTTGCAGTATATACTTAGGGGTTGCCCTAAGCGCTCCCAGGGGAGGGAGAATTGAGACGAGCACTGGTTGTCTTAGGTCTCATATTCGTGCCGCTGCTGGCGGCCCTACCTGCCAGCGCCCAGCCCGCCGCCGCGCCGGTCAGCATCAACATCGGCGATGACTGGTTCTGCGCCTCTACTTTTGAGAAGACTGTCTGTCCGACGAATCTCATCGCGGGCGACGTGGTCACTTGGAATTACCCCAATACCGGTGACAGTGTGCACACGGTCACCCAGTGCACCGACGCCACCTTCACCGAATGCTCCATCAACTGGAGTCCCGGTCCCCTATACCCAGGCCAGAGCTTTCAGCGGAGCTTCAACTCCTCCGGCACCTTCTACTACCGTTGCGACTTTCACCCCAAGGAGATGCGCGGCCGGCTTGACGTCTCGGCGGCGCCCGCCCCCACACCTACGCCCACGCCTGCGCCGACGCCGACACCACCGCCGCCAAGCGGCGATGAATCACCCAGCGGCGGCGGAGCCTCTACCGGCGGTGGGACCTCCACCGGCGGCGGGACCTCCGCCAGCGGCGGGGCGTCCACCAGCGGCGGTACGACCACGGGCGAGCAGCCCCCTCCGGCCGCTCAGCCATCGGGGGCGGATCCGTCTCCTACACCCTCACCCAGCGGTCGGACGGCCGCACTCGCACAAGCCACACCCAGATCGAACTTGCCTGATCCCGAGATGCGATCATCTGCCACCACGCCTGTAGTTCTGGGCACGGCGCAGGCCCCGATCGATGACTCCGGCGGGGGCTCATCGTTATGGTTGTACGCGCTTATCGCCATAGGCGGCCTCGCCCTGCTGGCGGGCAGCGCCTTCGCCTTCCGCCGTTACCGCCATCAGCTTTTCCGCCACGACTAGACGGCCTGCGGGCTAGAGCACGGCCACCAGAGTTTAGAAACCTTCAACTTGCAAAAAGCGCCCTATCTGATAAACTAGTGCCCACACAACTTCCGGACGCTCACCGGAGGCCAGCCGCCCTATGCCTTGCGATAACCACCGCCGACTGGAGATAGCCCTACAACCCGCCCCTAAACAGGACCCCGCCCAGCGGGTCAAGAACTGGGACGAGGCGTTCCTGGGCTATGAGCTGGAAACGGCTGTAATCGAGGCCGAGCGCTGCATTCACTGCCCTACCGCCCCCTGCCAGGAAGCCTGCCCCGTCGAGAACGACATCCCCGGCGCTCTCCTCCTTCTGGAGAAGGGCGATGTTAACGCCGCCGCCAACGTCTTCCGCGAGACCTCCACCCTCCCCGAGATGTGCGGACGCCTCTGCCCCCAGGAATCCCTCTGCGAGGGCGCCTGCGTAGTCGGCTTCGCCATCCGCACCGCCGACATGGGCCGCCAGGCGCCGGTTGCCATCGGCAAGCTCGAATCGTTCGTCTCGGACCAGCAGCGTCGCACCGAAGGCTTCCCGATGCCGGAGCTGGCGCCACCCAGCGGCAAGAAGGTCGCCATCGTCGGCTCCGGACCCGCCAGCCTCGCCGTCGCCGAGGAGCTGACCAAAGAAGGGCACTCCTGCACCGTGTTCGAGGCCTGGCCGGAGCCCGGCGGCGTCCTCCTCTACGGCATCCCCAACTTCAAGATGCGCAAGGAGATCCTGGACGAGAAGCTCGCCTTCCTCCGCAACCTCGGTATCGAGTTCGTCTGCAACACCCGCATCGGCGGCGACGTGACCGTCGACGACCTGTTCCGCGATGGCTACCACGCCGTCTTCATCGGCACCGGCGCCGGCGTCGGCGGCCAGATGCGCATCCCCGGCGAGGAGCTGGGCGAGATCTATCAGGCCACCGAGTTCCTCGTTCGCGGCAACCTCCAGCCCCACCAGCTCCCGCAGGAGATGCGAGAGCCGCTGCCCATCGGCAAGCACGTCCTGGTCGTCGGCGGCGGCGATACCTCCATGGACTGCGTTCGCACCGCCATCCGCCTGGGCGCGGAGAGCGTAACCTGCATGTACCGTCGCACGGAGCACGAGCAGAAGGGGCGCGATGAGGAGCGCCGCCACGCCCGCGAGGAGGGCGTCCAGTTCCAGTACCTCACCGTGCCCACCCGCTTCCTCGGCGACAACGGCCGCGTCACCGCCGCCGAGTGTGTCCGCATGCGCCTCGGCGAGCCCGACGAGAGCGGTCGCCGTCGCCCCGAGCCCGTCCCCGGCTCCGAGTTCGCCGTCCCCGCCGATACCGTCGTGCTGGCTATCGGCTACAACGCCGATGAACTGCTGGAGGAGACCACCCCCGGCCTCCACACGGACAAGCGCAGCCACCTGATCCGCATCCAGGAGGACTTCAGCACCAGCCGCAAAGGCGTGTTCGCCGGCGGCGACAACGTCAACGGCGCCGACCTCGTAGTCACCGCCCTCGCCGACGGCCGTCGCGCCGCCGAAGCGATCCACGGCTACCTGCAAACCCTGTAGCGCAGGCTGCTCCGGACTCCGGCTCGCTCAATTCGGTAGGACAGGCTTCAGCCTGTCGCCAGCAACAGCCTCCTACAGCTCCAGCGAATAGCCGTAGTGGCTGCGTTTCCAGCCCAGGCGGCTGTAGAAGCGGTGTGCCCCCTTCCGCGCCATATTGGACGTTAGGTCCAGCTTGTAGCACCCAACCGCCCGCGCCGCCTCCGCCGCCGCCCGCATCAGGGCCGCGCCCACGCCCCCACGCCGGTGATCGCGCGCCACGATCACACCCTCCACCACCGCCGAGCGCGACAGGCTGCGATCGAAGTGTCGCAGCACCATCAGGTGCGCCGAACCGACGAGCCGACCGCCGTCCTCAGCCAGGAATAGACGCTGGTCGGGGTCGGCCACGATCGCCTCGTACAGCGCCCGCAGGTCGCCCTCGTCAGCGACGGCGCGGCCGCGATACATGCTCTCGTCCATCTGGTCCAGCAGCCGCAGCAGGGCGTCGAAATCGCCGGCAGCGGCCTGCCTGACTGTGAGCGAGGACATGTCCCAGCGACCGTGCGTCAGGCCGGCAGGTTCATCCCCGGCATCTGCAACGGCTGTGACGGCCGCACCATGATCTCGTTCAGGTGCACCGTCTCCGGCTGCGATACCGCGTACAGCACCGCCTCCGCAACGTCCTCAGGACGCAGCACCAAGTTCTTCGCGACGGCCATCACCCGGTCAAGGACCTCCTGGGGCACATGCTCGCCAGGCTTCATCCCTGCCTGCTCCGGATCGATCCCGAACATGCGGCCGATGGCGAATAGCTGCTCCTCCGGCATCGTCCGCACGAGGCTGGTGGCTACGGCCCCCGGCATGACAGCCGTCATGCGGATGTTCTTGCCCTGCAGCGCCAGGCGCAGCGACTCTGTGAGGGCCCCCGCCGCGTGCTTGGAGGCGGCGTACATCGGGTTGTCCGGCTCGGCGTAGCGGGCGGCGACGCTGGTGATGTTGACGATGTGACCGCCCTTACCCTTCATCACCCGGTACGCCTCGCGGCAGCCCAAAGCCAGGCCGATCACGTTCGTCTCCAGCGTCTCCCGCCACTTCTGCACGTCCCCCTCCAGCACGTTGTCGAACGGGCTGATGCCGGCGTTGTTCACCATCACGTCCAGCTTGCCGAACTCCTTCACCGCATCGTCCACCAGCTTCCGCATCTGCTGCTCGTCCCGCACGTCCATCTTGTGCACGGCGGCGTGGCCGGAGTTGGACGATATCTCGTTCGCCGCCTCCTCCATCGGGCCCGTCGTGCGTCCGGCGAGGACGACGGCGGCGCCCTCGCGGCCCAGCGCCTTGGCGATCGCCAGTCCGATACCAGAGCTGGCGCCGGTCACGATGGCTACTTTGTCCTGAAGCTTACCCAAGTGGCTTCCTCCTTCTAGTGCGCTATGGGGCGACGCCGACTATATTACCGCGACGGCTCTGTCTCCGCCACACCTACGGTTCCGCCGGCGCCGTCGACGGCCGCTCCACGCTGCCCCGCAGCGTCAGCACGCCCACTCCCCCCAGCACCAGCACCACACCCGCCCACTGCAACCCCGAGAGGTACTCGCTGAACAGCAGCAGCCCCCACAGCACGGTAAGCATCGGCTGAAGCAACAGCAACACCGAGGTCTCCAGCGCCGGCACACGCGGCAGCGCCGAAGCGATAAGCAGCCACCCCACCACCTGCGCCACCAGCGCCAGGGCCAGCAGCCATCCGTGCTCCGGCCAGGAGAAGGCGAAGCTGAAATCCGGATCGGCCACCCCCGCTAGGAGCGACCCTACTGCCGCGCCCACGGTGGCGTCCAGGAGCGGCCCCGCCACAGGGGCGAGCTGGCGGTTAGAGGCCCGAAAGATCAGCAGAAAGCCCGAATAAGCGGCCCCGGCAAGCACACCGAACGCCACCCCGGCCAGCGGATCGTCCCCGAAGGCGTCGGCCCGCCCCAGGCCGGAGATGAGGACCACGCCGGCGAACACGACCGGGACCGTGAGGAACGCCAGCCTGGTGGGGCGCTCCCTCAGCACCACCCAGGCGATCAGGCCGACGAACACCACCTGCGTGTTGGCCAGGACCGTCGCCAGCCCGGCGCCGATCAGGTCGATGGAGCGGTGCCAGACGGTGAGGTCCAGCGCCAGGAACAGCCCACTCGCCACAGCCATCAGCCGCAGCGCGGCCGGGCGGTCGTCGCCGCCCCGGATCGACATCCAGACCAGAAACAGGACCGGCGCCGCGTAGGCGTTGCGGAAAAAGGCGGCAGTGGAGGGGGACACATCGGCCTCCTTCACGAAGATAGCCGAGAAGGAGATGCCGAGGATTCCCAGCAGAGCCAGGAGTCGGATCATGCCGCCGCACAGATAAGGGCGATCACCCCTCCTCCCGCCAGCTCACCTCGTACAGCCGCACCGGGTCCTCAAACCCCCGCAGCGCCGTATCGCCTCGGTCGGAGAACAGGAACTTCTTGCCCGCCACAAGACCGCGCACGGTGTCCGATGTCAGTATCTCGCCGCCCTCCGCCTTGGCAGCGATACGCGCCGCCAGGATCACCGCCGTCCCGAACAGATCACTGCGCCCGTCTGGGTCATCCTCCGCTATCGGCTCACCGGCGTTCAGCCCGATGCGTATCCGGATAACCTC
>CAJXNA010000095.1 GCA_913056415.1 uncultured Chloroflexota bacterium
ACGCTCTTCCGATTTCATCTCAAAAGAAAAAAAAAAAGAAAGAAAGAAAAAGAAGATTGAGAAACTCCAGAAGGCGATTCGCAACGCCGCCATCGAGGCGCGCCTGGCGCTGGGGCAGGCGGAGGGAGAAGCGGGTCATGGCTACTTCCCCGCGGCCACCTTCTCCCGCTTTCGGGCCGGGCGGCGGGCCAGCTTCTTGCGCAGGTACTGGCCCGTCAGGCTCGCTTTCACCCGCACCACCTCCTCCGGCGTGCCCGCGGCCACGATCTCGCCGCCGCGGTCGCCGCCCAGCGGCCCCATGTCGATGATGTGGTCCGCCTGCTTGATGACGTCCATGTGGTGCTCGATCACCAGCACCGTGTTGCCCGCGTCCACCAGCCGGTGCAGCACCCGCATCAGCGCGTTCACGTCCTCGAAGGAGAGGCCGGTGGTCGGCTCGTCCAGGATGTACAGGGTGCGGCCGGTGGCGCGACGGGAGAGCTCCGTCGACAGCTTGACCCGCTGCGCCTCGCCGCCGGAGAGCGTCGTCGCCGGCTGGCCCAGCTTGATGTAGCCCAGCCCCACGTCGTGCAGCGTCTGAAGCTTGGAGCGCACCTTGGGGAACGCCTCGAAGAAGCCCAGCGCCTCCTCCACCGTCATGTTCAGCACCTCGGCGATGTTCTTGCCGCGGAAGCTGATCTCCAGCGCCTCGCGGTTGTAACGGTCGCCGTGGCAGACCTCGCAGGGCACCTCTACGTCGGGCAGGAACTGCATCTCGATCTGGATATAGCCCTGCCCCTGGCAGGCCTCGCAGCGGCCCCCCTTGATGTTGAAGGAGAAGCGGCCCGGCTTATAGCCGCGCAACCGTGCCTCAGGGACGGAGGCGAACAGCTCACGCACAGTGGTGAACAGGCCGGTGTAGGTGGCGGGGTTGGAGCGCGGGGTGCGGCCAATGGGCGACTGGTCGATGGTCACTACCTTGTCCAGCAGCTCCAGGCCGACGATCGCATCGCACTCCCCGGGGCGGTCGCGGGCGTCGTACAGGAGCTGCGCCGCCTTCTTCGACAGGATCTCGTCGACAAGAGTCGATTTGCCGGAGCCGGACACGCCGGTGACGCAGACGAACTCGCCCAGCGGTATCCGCACGTCGATGTTCTTCAGGTTGTTCTCGCGGGCGCCCTGGACGATGATCTCCTTGCCGTTGCCGGGGCGGCGCTCAGCGGGCACCGGTATCTGGCGGCGGCCGCTGAGGTACTGGCCGCTGATGGACTCTTCGCAGGCCTCCACCTCCTCCTGGGAGCCGACGACGACCACATGCCCACCCGCTTCGCCGGCGCCCGGGCCGAGATCGATGATGTGGTCGGCCGCCCGGATCATCGCTTCGTCGTGCTCCACCACAAGCACCGTGTTCCCCAGGTCGCGCAGCCGCTTGAGCGTCTCGATGAGCCTGGCGTCGTCCACGGGGTGCAGGCCGATAGACGGTTCGTCGCAGACATAGAGGACGCCCATGAGGGCGGAGCCGATCTGGGTCGCCAGGCGGATGCGTTGGGCCTCGCCACCGGCCAGGGTGCCGGTGCGCCGGTCCAGCGTCAGGTAGTCCACTCCCACGTCGCGCAGGAAGGCTAAACGAGAGCGTATCTCCTTGAGGATCTGCTGGCCGATCATGCGCTCACGCCCGCTCAGAGGCGCGTCCTCGGCCATCAGACGTTCGATCCAGTCCAGCGCCTCTACGATGCTCATCTGGGAGACGCGGTGGATGTTCGTGCCGTCTATGGTGACGGCCAGGGACTCAGGCTTGAGCCGGGCGCCGCCGCAAGCCGGGCAGGGGTTGGCCGCCATGTGCCTCTCTATCTCCTGACGGACGTAGTCGGAGTCGGTCTCGCGGTAACGGCGCTCCAGGTTGGGGATGACACCCTCGAACGCGGTTTCCCACTTCTCGCCCTGGCCCCCGGCGCCCTGGTAGTGGAGGGTGATAGTACCGCCATCCCCATAGAGGATCGTATCCACCTGCTTCTGGGACAGCTCCTTGACGGGCACGTCGACGGAGAAGCCGTGCTTGCGCGCCACCGCCTCCAGGATGCGCATATACCAGGCGGCGACAGCGCTGGAGCGGGACCACGGCTGGACGGCGCCCTCGGCCAAAGTGAGGTTCTTGTTGGCGATCACCAGGTCCGGGTCTAGCTCCATCTTGACGCCCAGGCCGGTGCACTCCTTGCAGGCGCCGTGGGGGCTGTTGAAGCTGAAGTTACGGGGCTCAAGCTCGCCGAAGGAGACGCCGCAGTGGAGGCAAGCGTAGTGCTCCGAGTACAGCCGCTCGTCCTCACCGTCGATCCAGACGACGAGCAGGCCGCCGCCTAGACGCAACGCCGTCTCCACGGAGTCCGACAGGCGAGTCTTGTCCGAGGCGTCCTCGCCGGGCTCCTCGGTCACCACCCGATCGACGACGATATCGATAGAGTGGCGCTTGTTCTTGTCCAGCGCTATCTCCTCACCCAGGTCACGCACGGCGCCGTCCACGCGGACGCGGACGAACCCCGCCTTGCGGGCGTCCTCGAACGTCTTCTGGTACTCCCCCTTGCGATCGCGCACCACGGGTGCGAGGACCATCAGCCTCTTCCCGGGCGGCAGGGCGAGGATGGAGTCTACGATCTGCTGGACGGTCTGACGCTGGATGGGACGGCCGCACTGGGGACAGTGGGGATGGCCGACGCGGGCGAACAGAAGACGCAGGTAGTCGTATATCTCGGTCTGGGTGGCCACGGTGGAGCGGGGGTTGCGGGAGGCGCCCTTCTGGTCGATGGAGATGGCCGGAGAGAGACCCTCGATGTAGTCCACGTCCGGCTTCTCCATCAGCCCCAGGAACTGGCGGGCGTAGGCGGAGAGCGACTCCACGTAGCGGCGCTGTCCCTCGGCGTAGATCGTGTCGAAAGCCAGAGAGGACTTGCCGGAGCCGGACACGCCGGTTATGACGACCAGCTTATCGCGAGGTATCTCTACGTCGATGTTCTTCAGGTTGTGCTCGCGGGCACCGCGCACGATTATAGAGTTGAGGGGCATGCAAGAGGCCTCCTGGCTGAGTGGAACCTAAAAAGCTATTGTAGTGCCCCAGCAAGATTAGAACAAGGGTTTTAGATAGCATCCCGCCTTGCCCGTCGTTAGAATGGTACGCGATCCTTGATTATCGAGAGGTGAGGTACGGCACGGACGCATGAGATTGCGCCTTACTATGACGTTGTCGGCGGCCCTGGGAGCCACCGCCATAGTGTTAGCTGCCTGCGGTGGTGGCAGTCAAACACCAGCGCTCACGTGTAACCCTGCCACACCCGCAACGAATGGAGGCGACATGACGGACAGACCACCAGCGGTAGAGGGGAAGCCGATAACTACGGGCAGCGGCCTTCAGTTCTGCGAGATAGAGCAAGGCAAGGGTGAGGCCCCGAAGGCCAGCCAGACCATCGTCGTCCACTACACCGGCTGGCTGGAGTCCGATGGGACGAAGTTCGACAGCTCCGTGGACCGGGGCACGCCGTTCAGCTTCACGATCGGCGAGGGCCGGGTGATCGGGGGCTGGGACGAAGGGCTGGCGACGATGCAGGTCGGCGGCAAGCGGCGGTTGATCATACCGCCGGACCTGGCCTACGGCGAATCGGGCCAGGGACCGATCCCTCCCAACGCGACGCTCATCTTCGACGTGGAGCTCTTGGAGATCCGATAGGCGGCGTGACAGCGACCCAGAGTTGACTTGCCGGACCCCCGCGATAGAATAGCGGTCGTCAGTCTCAACTAGCAGGAAGGAGGCCAAAGTTATGGCCGAACACCCGAATGTATCGCTCCTGCGGAAGGCACACGAGGCGTTCGCCAAGGGGGACGTGGCGACGATCACGGAGCTGTCCAGCGAAGATTTCGTGTGGCACTTGCCCGGCGCTGGCCCGCTAAGTGGCGATCACAGAGGGCGCGATGCTGTATTCGCGGTCTTTGGCCAGATGGTGGAATTGAGTGGGAGCACCTACCGGGACCAGGTGCACGACATCCTAGCTAACGACGAACACACGGTGGTGTTACGGCGGGCGACGGCGACCCGCCCGGGGAAGCATTACGACTCGCTGGAGATCGATGTCTATCACATCAGGAACGGGAAGATGACGGAGTGCTGGTCGTTCCCAGAGGACCAGCGCCTGACCGACGAATTCTGGTCTTAGCGCCGATAACGCCAGACGCCGCTGATGCTACAATCGCGGCATCCAACACCACCAGCAAGGAGGCGGGCCATGGACTGGCGAAAAGCGGTCGCGGACAAGCTCATCAGCCCTGAGGAAGCCGTTGCCGAGGTGAAGCCGGGGGATCGCGTAACGGTGGCGCCCTTCACCACCACGCCCTTCACCCTCTGCGAGGCGCTATACGAGCGGCGACACGAGCTGTCGGGCCTGAGGATAGATCACCCGGCGAGTCTATTCTCCTGGGTGCGACCTGAGGACGAGAACGGGTTCGAGGTCCACACCAACTACGCCACGCCGATGGACCGGGACCAGGTGAACAGCGGCCGCGTGGA
Organism: uncultured Chloroflexota bacterium; assembly: GCA_913056415.1. Taxonomy (GTDB): domain Bacteria; phylum Chloroflexota; class Dehalococcoidia; order SM23-28-2; family RBG-16-64-32; genus JADFNQ01. Next base: position 4,529 of record CAJXNA010000095.1, read on the forward strand.
GTACCTGCCCCTTGGTCGCTGGCGGGAAGACGAGCCGGCGGTGGGATTCGTGCCGGAGCCTGACGTGTTCCTGGTGCCGGTGTCGCCACCTGACCGGCATGGCTACTGCAGCTTCGGGCCCGGCGTCTGGATGTCGCGCAGGCTGGCTCTCCAGGCCAAGTCCGTCGTGGCCGAGGTGCACGAGAACTTCATCCGAACCGGCGGAGATAACTTCGTTCACATCTCAGATATCGACCGGTTCTGCGAGGCTAAGCAAGCAACCGGAACGCTCCCGATCCCGCCGAGGACAGAGGAGGAGACGTATGTGACAGAGGTGGTCTGTACTCTCGTTGCCTCGGAGCTGGTACGGGACCGGGACACGCTGCAGATAGGTGTGGGTACCGTCTCCGCTGCTATGGCAATGTACCTTGCGGACAAGCATGACCTAGGCATTCAGACCGAGCTAATCACCGGTGGGATAGCCCAGCTAGTGCGCGACGGTGTGGTCACCGGACACTATAAGACGCTACAGAAGGAGAAGGTGGTCGGCAGCGCCTGCGTGGCGTTACCGGAGGAGGATCTGGCCCTCATCGATGGGAACCCAGCCTTTGAGCTGTATGACTTCGGATTCACGGACGATGTTCGCTTGTTGGTCCAACAGGACAACCTGGTAGCGATCAACAACGCGCTGCTGGTGGACCTGACCGGCCAGGTAGCAGCCGAGACGATAGGCCCACGGGTGTGGACGGGCGTGGGCGGTCAGACGGCCTTTATGATGGCGGCCCAGTACTCAAGGGGTGGACGCTCCATTACCGTCCTCCCGTCAAGCCACATCCTGAACGGCGAGAGGGTAACGCGCATCGTGGCGGTGCTGCCAGAAGGGTCCGTTGTGACCGTGCCGCGGACGTTCGTGGATCACGTCGTAACAGAGCACGGGATCGCGACGCTGCGCGGTAAGACGGTGCGGGAGCGGATCGGCGAGCTGATAGCCGTGGCCCACCCGGACTTCCGGAGCGAGCTGAAAGCAGAGGCGAAGCGGCTATACGGGATTCAGGCGTAGATCTGTCCGCAAACCCGTCTATCCAGAGCTCAGCCGCTTACCGAACTCGTCCAGCTTCTCCTCCAGCTGGCGCTGGACAGCGGCCATCGTGAAGTCGCCGCGGGTGCGCTCCAGGATGCCGCGCATCGCGTCGGTGCTGCGGCGCAGGCCGCTGGTAACCGCCTCCGGGAAGTCCATCGTAACGAGCACGTCGTAGATGTCGCCCATGGCGCCCAGAGTGTCCTCACAGTGCGGGACGTCGCCCTCACGAAGGGAGTCCAGGAGATGCCGGCGCAGCTCGCCTATCGTCTCGGCGATACCGTTCATGTAGGCCGCGGCGAGCACGCCCAGATCGTCAGGCGAGGGCAGCGGCCGCCCGGCGATGAGGGCCAGGGTTGTAGCGGCCTCGACATACTCCTTCTGGGCGTCGTGCACGTATCCGGCGTTCAGGATGTCCGGATGTTGGGCGAGGGCAGAGTCCATCTCCTTAAGGTTGGCCGCGGCCCGGACGATCAGCTCCTCGGCGGCGGCGAAGTCGCGGCGGTGGACGCAGCGGATGGCGTTGGCGGAGAAGCGGACGGTCTCTCGGCAGAGGGGAAGCGCCTTCTCACGAGCGCCGTGCTTGGCGGTAAAGTGCTCGCGGGCGCTCTCCGCGATCTCGTCCAGGCCGTCGGTGTTCATGGTGTCGATCTTCTCCCCATGACTGTCGGCTCTATCGGAAAGCTACATCGTCGGCCAGTTTCGTTCTTGCTCCAGTGGCTACGTCAACCAGATACAGGGTGCTCGGTCCAGAAGGACGTTCTTTGTCTTTGGCTTCCAGGATGAGTGCCGAGCGGTCGTCTACCCATCCTTTTAGCTTGACAGAGCCGCTAGCCAGCAGAGTCTGCTCGCCTGTTTCAAGATCAAAAAACTGGAGGTCGATGATAGCATAGGCGCCTGGCTGCTGGAACTGATGTTCGTATATAAATCCTTCGGCGCTGGGCGAAAAAACGGGCGATTGGAGCTCGCCCAACTGACCCGCGAGCAGAACCCGTTGATTAGTGTTGTCGATGTTCGCAATCACAATCGAGCTCGTGCGATCGCCGATATTTCCGCAGATGTACAGCAACCTGTTGCCATCTGAAGACAGCGACGGTCCACCGCAGGAACATTCGAAAGGTACAGCCGTGAATTTGCTGGTAGCGCCAGTGCCGGGGTCAAAGGAGTACCAGTCGCATTCGTTGGGCGACGCTGGCTGGAAGATGATTGTTTCCGAATCCGGTGACCAGGCTACGAAGCTTAGCAGCCCTTGGAGCTGCGTCTTTTTCTCTACATATACCAGGAAGTTCGCGAAGTCGAGCTTTGTCTTTTCGCCTGTGTGTAGATCAACTGAGTAGAACCCGACCTCCGACCGTACTTCCTCGCCCCGCCCTGCCCCTGCCAGTACACCGGGGGAGTCAACAGCATAAATGATCTTCGTTGCGTCAGGCGACCAACCGGATATGAAGACGTAAGTTGGTGCATACGTTTCGTCTCCGGGGAAGGCCTCTTCCGAAAGTCGCTTGAGGTTATTGCCGTTGGAATCAATGACCCATAGATTTCCGCCCGTGCCGATGAAGGCTACCTTATCTCGCTGGGGAGAAGGCAGGGGGCTGCTATCGCCCAGGCCCAAGTAAGAATAGGAGAGGGCCAGGACTTCGGCGGACAGCAGGAGGGGACCGCTGCCGTCACGATTGATGCTCCACAGTTCGTTCTCACGCTTGAAGAAGACCCTTGAGGGAGCGGGCTCGGGCGCCGGAGTCGGTGTGGGGACGACGGTCGGCGTAAGGACGGCCGTGGGTGTCGCCGTAGCGGTAGGCGCGGGCGTTATCTCCACGAGGAAGGGCGGCTCGGAG
>CAJXNA010000096.1 GCA_913056415.1 uncultured Chloroflexota bacterium
AGCGTGAGGTGCGCTACACCCGCTTCCGTCCCGGTCGCGCCTGGAGTTCAGCCAGTCGCGCAGCGCCCAGCGGGTTGTCTCGTAGGCCAGCTCGTCCCAGGGGATCTCCTCCGGCCGGAACCAGCGCGCCTCCAGCGCCTCCCGACCCGGCTTCACCTCGCCGCCGGTGATGCGGCCGCGGTAGACGATGGAGACGATGCCCGGCGTGTGCGGCGCCGGCCGTGAGTAGACGCCCACCAGCTTGCCAATGCTTACCTGGACGCCCACCTCCTCCTGCGCCTCCCGCGCGGCGCACTCCTCCGCCGTCTCGTCTATCTCCATGAAGCCGCCGGGGAACGTCCAGGCCCCGTAGCGAGGCTCGATCGCCCGCCGCATGAGGAGGATGCGGCCGCGCCGCTCCGGGATCACCCCCACAATGACCTTGGGGTTGACGTACAGGATGTGGCCGCGGTCGCAGACCAGCCGCGGCCGGTCCTCGCTGGGCAGGAGTCGGAGGACGAGGGGAGCGGCGCAGTAGGGGCAGTACTGGAGGTCTTCGCCGGGTGCGGACGGTTGTTGGGTCACAGGCGCTAGGGAGATTCCTCGACTACCGGCTCGCCCTCGATCCAGACCTCGCCGCCCTCCCATACCTCCTTCTTCCAGATCGGGACGGTCTCCTTGAACCGGTCGACGAGGTGGTGGCAGGCCTCGAACGCCTCCTTGCGGTGGGGCGAGGAGACGGCGATGAGCAGTGACGTCTCGCCGATCTCCAGGCGGCCGGTTCGGTGCTGCATCGCCACGTCGGTAAGGGGCCAGCGCTCCAGCGCCTCCTCCGCGATCCGGCGCATCACCCGCGTGGCCATCTCCGGATAGGCGTCGTACTCCAGGTACAGCACCCGGCGCCCTCTGCTGTTATCGCGCACGACGCCCAGGAATAGCGCCACGGCGCCGCTCTCGTCTTTGCGGACGGCGTTGGTCAGACGTTGCGGGTCCAGCGGCTCCGCGGTGACCTCAAACAGCCCTTCGGCAGGCTCAGGACCGCCGCCGCTAACGGGCGGTATCAGCGCCAGCTCGTCGCCGGCGTGCAGGGGGTGGTCAGCCGAGACGTATTCGGCGTTCACGGCGTACATCAGGCTGTCGGCGTGGTCGGCCAGCTCAGGGAAGCGTTGGCAGAGAGCGCGGAACGCCTCGGCCACGCTAAGCCCCTCGCCCAGCTCTACCTCCGTCTCCCGCGTGCCCGCCAGCTCTGCCAGGCGGGCGAAGAAGCGCACCTTTGCCCTCATTGCGAATCCAGTCTAGTGCACGATGCGCAAGGGCGGCAAGGACAGGTGACGATGGCACGCCTCTGGTCTCGGTGATACGATGTCGGCGCATCAGCGGCGGACGCCGGCGCAGACCCCGCCCGGCCCGCCGGCCTCGCCCCACCAGAAGGAGCCCGACATGAAGCTACCGACGACCGGGAAACCGCATGATGAGCTGCTGGCCGAGATGCGCGCGCAGCAAAGGGATGACGCAGACTGGCACAGCGGCAAGATCTGGAGCCTGGTGTACTTCGCGGGCGACGACGTCGCCGAGGTGTTGAAAGAGGCCTACACTACGTTCCTTTACACGAACGGCCTCAGCGTCGCGGCCTTCAAGAGCCTCAGGAAGTTCGAGTCTGAGGTGATCGCCATGACGGCCGAGCTGCTGGGCAGCAGCGAGGCGGCCGGCAACATGACGTCGGGCGGCACGGAGAGCATCCTGATGGCGATCAAGACGGCCAGGGACATGGCCCGCGACCAGCGGCCCGGCCTGACGGAGCCGGAGATGGTGCTTCCGGTCACCGCGCACCCTGCCTTCGAGAAGGGGGCTCATTACTTCGGCGTGAAGCCGGTGCACATCCCCGTGCGCGAGGACTTCCGCGCCGACGTGGAGGCTGCGAAGGCCGCGATCACCGATAACACGGTGCTTATCGTCGGCTCGGCGCTGTGCTACCCCTACGGAACCATCGACCCGATCCCCGAGCTGGCGGCCCTCGCTCAGGAGAGGGGTATCGGCTGCCACGTTGACGCCTGCGTGGGCGGCTTTATCCTCCCCTTCCTGCCCCGCCTCGGCTACAAGGTGCCGGCCTGGGACTTCAGCGTCCCGGGAGTCACGTCCATCTCCGCGGACCTGCACAAGTACGGCTACGCCGCCAGGGGCTCATCGACCGTCGTGTACCGGAGCAAGGAGATTAGGCGGTACCAGTTCTTCACCTATGCTGACTGGCCGGGCGGCCTCTACGGCTCGCCGACTATGGCCGGGAGCCGGCCGGGCGGGGCGATCGCCGCCGCCTGGGCCGTTCTGAACTACCTGGGCGAAGACGGCTACCTGCGGCTGGCGCGGACGGTGATGGACACCGCCCGGAAGCTGATAGACGGCATCAACGCGATCGACGGCCTGCGCGTGATCGGCGAGCCCGACGCCAGCATCTTCTCCTTCACCGCCGACGCCGTCGACATCTATGCTGTGGCCGATGCGATGGACACTCGGGGCTGGCAGTTGGACCGCCAGCAGATGCCGCCGAAACTGCACCTGGTGGTGACGCCCGCCCACGAGAAGATCGTGGGGACGTTCCTCGCCGATCTGGAGTGGGCGACCCGCAGCGTGGCCACAGGGGAGCCGACGCCCGGCGGCAGGGCGGCGATGTACGGGATGATGGGCTCGCTGCCGGATCGCGGGGCGGTGGAGAAGGTGATCATGGACTTCATGGACCGCGCGACCGAGCCCAAGCAGGAAGACCCGATGGCGGGCCTGCCCGGCCGGACCGACGGCGGCTCAGTTAAGTCCTGACGCCATGCGTCTCGCTGTGGCGCCGCTGCTGGCCTCCGTCTGGAGTCGCGGCCTGGACCTGCTGTTCCCGCCTCGCTGCGTCAGTTGTGGTTCCTTCGGGGCCTTCCTCTGTGTGGCCTGCCTGGCGAAGACGCCGCGGGCGCAGCCGCCACGTTGCCCGGTCTGCTGGATGCCGGGTAGCGGCGACGTATGTGGACGCTGCCGCCACGAGCCGTTCGCCTTTGAGGCGGCGCGCTGCCCGTTCGTGTACGCCGGCGCCGCCCGCGATGCGGTGCACGCCCTTAAGTACCGGGGCGTCTCCGCCGTGGCTGGCGTGATGGCACAGGCGATGGCGGAGTGCCTGACGAAATGGCCGCCTCAGGAGGTAGTGGCGCTGGTGCCGGTGCCAATGGCGGGCCCGCGCCGACGCAGCCGCGGCTACAACCAGTCGGAGGTGCTGGCGCGGGAGCTGTCGAGGCTGAGCGGCCTGCCGTTGCTGAACGGCCTGCTCGTCCGGCGGAAGGCAGCGCCGCCCCAGGCCCGTGCCACCGACGAGGCGGCCCGGCGCGCCAACGTGGCAGACGCCTTCGCCGTCCGGCGGAGGGAAGCTGTCGGTGGGCCGCTGATTCTGGTGGACGACGTGATGACCAGCGGGGCCACGCTGGACGCCTGCGCGCTGGCCCTGTGTGAGGGCGGGCACAATCCCGTTTACGCCCTCACTTTCGCCCGCGAGGATTGAGCATTTCTCCTTGCTGGGGTACTCGTTCCGCCCTACAATAGAACGGTAAGGATAAGACACTCTTGGGGGTGGATTAGGTATGGAGCTGATCTTTCGCGGCAAGCATTTGACCTTGGGGGAGGAGTTTCGCGACTATGCGGGCGTTAAGATCGGCCGGCTGGCCCGCTACCTGCCGCTGGCCGAACACGCCATCGTAGATGTGCGGCGAGAGGCGAAAGGCTCGTCCGGCCGCTTCGTAGTGCAGGTCACCGTGAACGCCAACGGCACCTTTCTGCGTGCCGAGGAGAGGGCCGACCAGATGGAGACCGCCCTCGATGCGGTCAGCGACGTTCTCTCCCGTCAGATCAAACGCTTCAAGGAGAAGAAGCTCGACCGCAGCCATCGTCGCATGAACAAGGAGGCCCTCGACGCCGAAGCGGAGGGGGAGCCGGAGCTGCCGCCGGACACGGAGATCGTCTCCGGCCGCGTGGTGAGGCGCAAGCAGTTTGTCGTCAAGCCGATGACGGAGGCGGAGGCGATAGAGCAGATGGAGCTTCTTGGCCATAACTTCTTCCTGTTCCGGGACGATGACCGGCAGGGGTTGGCCCTCCTTTACCGCCGCCGCGACGGGGACTACGGGCTCATCCTGCCCGAATCGTCGTGATCTTCACCGTCACTCTCAACCCCACTATCGATCAGACCCTGGTGCTGGAGCACTTCGTCGCCGGGGACACACTGCGGGTGAAGTCCAGCCGGTTCGATCCGGGCGGCAAGGGGATCAACGTCTCGCGGGTGGTGCGGGAGCTGGGAGGCGAGAGCGTCGCTATGGGGTTCGCGCCGGGCGGCCTCGGTCGCTATATCGAGCAAACGCTGAAGGCTCAGGGGGTCGAGTGCGACTTCGTGCATACCAAGGGGGAGGCTCGTACCAACATCACCATCCTTGACGAATCGCGTCACAGGCACACGATCCTCAGCGACCCCGGCCCGCAGACGGCCGACCGCTTCGCGGAACAGCTGCTGTCCAAGCTGCGGAAACGGTTGCACGCCAACGACTGGCTGGTGGTGGCGGGCAGCATTCCACCCCCGCTTTCTCCCGATATCTACGCCGAGATAATTACCATGGCACGTGAGAACTGGGTGCATACGGTGCTGGACGCTGACGGCCCCGCGCTGGTCGTTGGAGTCGCCGCCAAGCCGGAGATGGTCAAGGGTAACCGTCGCGAGTTGGAGCGCTTGCTGGACTGTCGCCTGAGCGACGAGAGGTCCACGCTGGAGGCCGCCGAGGTCCTCCGGGGGATGGGTATCCGGATGGCTGTTGTGACCCGCGGTCGCGAGGGCGCCGTGGCGGTGTGCGATGAGGGATCCTTCCGCAGCGTCGCCCCTCGTGTGCGGGCGGTGAGCGCCGTCGGATCGGGTGACAGTTTGCTGGCTGGGGTAGTGCTCTCTCTCAGCCGCGGCGACAACATGGAGGACGCGCTCCGATTGGGCGTCGCGGCCGGCACCGCCTGCGTTCTCACACCGGGGACGGAGCTGTGCCGTCGCCGCGAAGTCGATATCCTTCAGCCGCGCGTCAAGGTGCAGCGCATAGAGCCGCAGCCGGCTCTGGCGCAGGAGGCCTGAGCGTGGCGCCGCCACGGCCGGCGCTGGTAGTCTTTCTCGGCGGCCTCGGCGACAGCCCGGTCGAGGGTATGGTGGCGGGCGCCCGTGCGGCCGCCACACTGGACTGCATTAAGGTCGCGCTCAGCGGCGGACGCTACGAAGGAGTCGTCCTCGTCACCGATGGTTTGACGGAGCTGCCCGAGCTGCCCGCTGGCGTGACAGTGGACGTCGATAGCGGGCCTTTTCACTTCGGCTCTCGCCTGGCGGAGGTCGTTCGACGGCATGACCTGGAGCGCGTCGTCTACTTAGGTGGAGGCAGCCTGCCCCTTCTGGGCGTCGACGAGTTCGGCGAGGTCGCCGAGGCGCTGTCAGAGGGCGGAGTCGTCGTCACCAACAACCACTTCTCGTCTGACCTGGTGGCGTTTCCCGCCGGGGCGCTCGCGCGCATAGAGCCGCCGGATAGCGATAACCGCCTGGCCCGCGCCCTCAGTGAGGAGGCGGGTCTCTCCGTCCGCGCTCTTCCCCGCACCGTTGCTACCCAGCTGGACATTGATGGGCCCGCGGACCTGGCGGTCCTCGCCTTGACCGGGGAGGGCGGCCCCCGCCTTCGAGAGTACCTGACGGCGTTGGAGCTTGACCTCGATCGCTACGGGCAGGTTCTCCCCCTGCTCACGGACCGCTCGGCCCAGATCACGGTCGCCGGGCGGGTAGGCAGCCACGCCTGGCGGTACCTGGAGGGGGAGACCGCCTGCCGTGTGCGCCTGTTCGCCGAGGAGCGAGGGATGGAGGCCGACGGCCGCGCTGCGGAAGGGAAAGCCCGCTCGCTTTTGGGTTTTTTCCTGGAGGAGGTGGGCCCCCAGCGTACCTTCGGCGCTCTGGCCGAGCTGGGCGACGCCGCTATCATCGATACTCGCGTCCTCCTCGCCCATCTCCGGCTCAATACCACCCGCTCCGATCGCTTCCTTTCTGACCTGGGCCGCTGGCAGGAGGTTCGCGAGCCGCTGTTGCGCGACTTCACGCGCGCCGCCGCGGAGACGTCGATACCGGTGCTGTTAGGGGGTCACTCTCTGGTCTGCGGCGGCCTCATGGCCCTGAACGAGTTCGCCTGGCGCCAGCGGGAGCAGGGGTGCGATTGACGGCCCGTTATCAACGGCGCTAAACTGGATTCGGTACAGATAGGAGCGGATCGACTTCAACGTCCCGTATTCTCGAACCGGAAGTGAGGCAGCGGCGAACCCGCATGGCGGGGAGCGTTGCCTCACATCATTTTCGGCGCGATCGCCGGCAGGTCAGGGGGTGATGGTATGGGCGCACTAGAGCAGACCGATCCTGAGATGGTGAAACTCATTCGCCAGGAGCAACGCTACCAGTTGGAGACGTTGCGCCTTATCCCGTCTGAGAACTACACTTCGGCGGCGGTGATGGAGGCCCAGGGGTCTGTGCTCACCAACAAGTACTCGGAAGGGTACCCAGGCAAGCGCTACTACGAGGGTCAACGCTACATCGACAAACTGGAGACGGTGGTGCAGGAGCGGGCCAAGGCGCTGTTCCACATGGAGCACGCTAATGTGCAGCCCTACTCCGGCTCTCCGGCCAACATGGCCGTTTACTACGCCCTTCTGGAGCCCGGCGACGCCATCATGGGTATGGCCTTGCCTCATGGCGGACATCTCACCCATGGATGGAACGTCAGCTTCTCCGCCCGCTTCTACCGCGCGGTGCAGTACAGTGTGGACCCTAAGACCCATCTCATAGACTACGATCAACTGCGGGACCTGGCGCGCAGCGAAAGGCCTAAGATCATCGTCGCCGGCGCCACCGCTTACCCCCGTCAGTTCGACTTCCAGGCCTTCGGCGACATCGCCCGTGAGGTGGGCGCCTACTTCATGGCCGACATCTCCCACATCGCTGGCCTCGTCGTCGCCGGCGCTCACCCGGATCCAGCCCCACATGCCGATGTCATCACGACGACGACGCACAAGACGTTGCGCGGCCCCCGCGGCGCCATGATCCTCTGCCGCGCCGAGCTCGCTGATCGCATCGACCGCGCCGTCTTCCCGGCCCTCCAGGGCGGACCCCATAATCACACCACGGCCGCCATAGGCGTCGCCCTGGCAGAGGCGGCGACCCCCGCCTTTCGCGACTACGGCCAGCAGATGGTGCGCAACGCCAAAGCTCTGGCTGCCGAGCTACTGGAGCGGGGCTTCACCCTTGTCAGCGGCGGCACTGACACCCACCTGATATTGATAGACCTGACGAATAAAGGGGTCATCGCGAAGAAAGCCGCGCGGGCGTTGGACCGGGCGGGCATCGTCTGTAACTACAACACCA
>CAJXNA010000097.1 GCA_913056415.1 uncultured Chloroflexota bacterium
AATACGGTGGCGACCGCGGGCGCGTTGCTCATCGGCCTTTCGATTCTGGTGTTCATGTTCAACGTGGTGCTTAGCCTTCGCAGGAAGGACAGGGCCGGGGCTGATCCCTGGGATGGGCGTACCCTGGAGTGGAGCCTGCCTTCGCCGGTGCCGCCGTATAACTTTGCGGAGATCCCCACGGTGCGAACCAGAGACGACTTCTGGCGCCGCAAGTATGTGGAGGATGAGACGGGGCGGCCTGTGCCAATCGTGGGAGGTGGGGCGCAGGAGCCAGAGGAGGAAGAACAGGCAGAAGGCGGAGGCCATGGCATACACATGCCCTCGCCGTCTTTCTTTCCTCTGATCGCCGCCATCGGCCTGCCGATCATCGCTACCGGCCTGATCTACGACGCCGCTATCGTCGCGGTGGGAGTTGCCGTCCTCGTGGTGGGGATCTACGGTTGGGCGTTGGAACCTGCATCCGAGTGAGCCAGGGAGGAGAGTGTTGAGTCACGCGCCAGCAGCCCTAGAGACGAGCACGGGCCTCGATAACCGAAAGCTGCTGATGTGGCTGTTCCTGGCCTCCGAGTGCCTGCTTTTCGGGTCGCTCATCGGCGCCTATCTGCTTTACCGCGGTCAAAGCGTGGTTGGGCCATACCCGGAGGAGCTGTTCGATATCCCCTTCACGTCGGTCAGCGCCTTCGTGCTGCTGATGAGCAGCGTGACGATGGTGCTGGCGCTGGCGGCGATCCAGCGGGGGGACCAGAAGGGGCTACGGATATGGCTGCTGGGCACGGCGTTGCTGGGCCTCCTTTTCTTGAGCGGGCAGGCGTTCGAGTTCACGGAGTTCAACCGGGAGGGGTTGTCGCTGAGCTCTAACCTGTTCGGGACGACCTTCTACGTGCTGACGGGGTTCCATGGCGCCCACGTGACGGTGGGGGTGCTGATCCTGCTCTCGTTGTTAGTGATGGCGCTCAGGGGTCGGCTGACGCAGGGTCAGAGCATGAACGTCGAACTGGCCGGCTTGTACTGGCACTTCGTAGACGTAGTGTGGATCGTTATTTTCACCCTCGTCTACCTGATTCAGCCCTGATGCGAGGAGGGAGACGTCGATGACGCTGGCAGAGTCGAGGGGGATAAAGGGGCCAACAGAACGGGAGGCGCCGGCCGAGCATGTTGGAAAGCGGGCACATCCAGGCCCGGTGGAATACATCAAGATCGGTTCGATCCTGGCTGTTATCACGGCGGTTGAGGTGGGGATATACTACGTCGAAGCGATCGAGGATGCCCTAGTCCCCATTCTCATCGCCCTTTCGGCGCTGAAGTTCAGCCTGGTGGTGATGTGGTTCATGCATTTGAAGTTCGATAGCCGGGTGTTCTCATGGTTGTTAGCGGGCGGCTTGGCGCTGATTGGACTGCTATTGGTCGTAGTGCTGTCTACTCTGGGTGGTGGGTTAGTGTGACTGAGAGATGTGGGATGGCCCCTAGAGGGCGGTAATCTCGTCCTCGGGGAGGGATAAGCTTGGCGGCGCTGCATATCGCCGGGTACGAGTGGCTGGACTGGAGCCTCCATCCTGATGTCATACTGCTGTGCATCCTGCTGGGAGGGGCTTACTACTACGCTGTGACCCAGCTGCGGCCGCGCATCTCCGAGGCCGGCCGGGTCAAGCGTAGCCAGGTATTCTACTACTCGCTGGGCGTGCTGACGATCTACGCGGCTGCGGGGTCGCCGCTGCACGAATTGGCCGACGAGTATCTGGCCAGCGCCCACATGTTTCAGCACGTGCTGCTGACGCTGGTGGCGGCGCCGCTGCTGCTGGCGGGGATCCCGGCCTGGGTATGGCAGGCGCTGCTGCGGGTGCGCGGCGTGCTGCCGGTGGCGCGCGTGCTGACCCAGGGGCTGATGGCGTTAGCTGTCTTCAACGCAGTGATGCTCCTCGTCCACCTGCCTTCGGCGGTGGACCTGCAGCTGCGGGAGTGGTGGTTCCATCTGTTCGCGCACACCTCTCTGCTGGTGGCCGGTCTTGTAATGTGGTGGCCGGTGCTGAGCACCGTGCCGGAGCTGCCGCGTCTCGCCTACCCGATCCAGATGGGCTACCTGTTCCTGCAGTCGCTCGTGCCGGCGGTGATGGCATCGTTCATCACCTTCTCGGATCGTGTGGTGTATCAGGCGTATGCGGAGGCGCCTCGCATCTGGGGCATCTCGCCGATTGACGATCAGCAGATCGCCGGCGGGATCATGAAGCTGCTGGGCACTATCATACTGTGGAGCTTCATAACTGTGGCGTTCTTCAAGTGGTACGAGCGGGAGGAGGGGGAGGCGCGAGGTCCTCGCTGGGAGGAGGTGGAGGAGGAGCTGCGCGACTTGGGCCTGACGCGACGAAGCGGTGAGTAAGCCCGGCGTGCTCTGGCGTTACCGCCAGCGAGGCGAGGGAGTAGCCGTCTACTGTACCTCTATCGTCCCTGTCATCTCGGCTGGGTGGAAGTCGCAGCGGAAGATGAAGGCGCCAGGCTCGTCGAAGCTGAACGTTATGCTGCCGGTGTCGCCGGACTGAAACAGATCGGGGTCGGAGCAGGGCTCCTCTTCGCCCGACTTGCAGATGTTGACGCCGAATTCGTTATCAGTGCCGGCGATGTGCATGTTGTGGATGGCGAGGCCGTCGTTGGTGAGGTCGATGGTGGTCTCCTCGCCGGCCGCCACAGCGATGGTGGGTCCGGTCTCGCCTTCGAACTCGAAGAAATTGTCGCCCATGGACACCGCCAGGCCGCCCGGCGCGCCATCGGCAGCAGCGCCGTCGTCCGGCGAGGCGGTGGCTGCGGGGGTCTCTTCGAGCGCCTCGCCCTCGTCATCCTCAACGACGGCGAAGATCGCTCCGCCTGCGAGGAGGGCGGTGGCCAATACGGCGATGGAGGCTATCTGCCAGCCGGGGACGCTGGGTCTGCTAGCTATGTACCAGGCTACGAACAAAATCCCCAAGGCGATGCCCGCGGCCAAGCCCGTCGCCACCTCGTTGGACACCTCCAGATAGATACGGGAGAGGCCGTATATCACTAGGAGGGAGAACGCCAGTATCCCCAGGGGTATGAGCAGGGGCAGGGCCAGCCGCTCCGTGGCCTCCGCCGCCGCATCAGCAGGCCGCCCGGCGGCGGTCCTCAGCGCCTCCATGTCCAGCACCTGCAGGCTGTCCGCGACGATGATCTCCTGGTGCCGGTTGATGATGCTCATCACGTTCGGCTCTCGCGTCTCGTACTCCACCAGGCTGTGGTCATCACTCCAGTGGGTCTCGATCACCAGCAGAACGTTTCCTTCAGCGTTGATCGAGCGCGTCACGCGCATGTCCTGGAAGCCGGGATGCTGCTCCAGGAAGCTCCTGTGCTCATCCAGCGCCGCGAGAAGACCCTGCGGGCGCGACGCTTCATCTGTCATGGTCGCCCGTATCTGGATGAGGACGGTTTGTATGTATTCCATCTGTTCACCCAACCTGAAACTGGGGTAGATCGTTATCGGTGGGGCCGGGTCAAGGTGGCCTCGGATTTCAATTGTAACGGGTATCACAAATCAGCGGCGAGTGTCAAGCGACGTCGGGTGTCCGGCTGACCTTACCCCTCCAGCGCCCGAACCAGGACGGTCTCCACTTCATCGAGGGCGATGATCCCCTCGAACTTGGCGATGATTCGCCCCTGCTCATCGATGACGAACAGCCAGGGCTCCGTCCGCAGGCCCCACTCGGCCGTCGCCTCAACGGGTATGCGGTCGATGCCTTCGCGGAGCTGTTTGAGCTGGAACGGCTCGATGTGGATGAAGACGGCCTCGTCCGCGTACCTCTCGTACAGGGGGTCCATCACCGTGTCCATGACCGGGCCGCAGGTACGGCTCTCGCAGAAGGCGGGCGTGGCGAAGGCGACCAATATGGGCTTACCCGCAGTCAGCGCGTCCGCGACGGTGATCTCGTGCATGTGCGGGCGCGAGGGGAAGGAGGAGTCGATCTCCGTCACGTCGTCCACGTCGGCCAGCGTCAACTGGCGGCTGGCGGGGGCGGGGTCTCCGATAGCCGGCTCAGCGGTCTCCTCGATGACGTCGAAGCGGAAGGGGATCGGCTCCAGCTCGCGGCCGTCCGCGAGAGTGACGTCGAGCTGCACGCCCCAGGCGCCTACGGTATCGAAGCTGACCTGGGCCACGTAGACGCCGTTGCTGCCCACGAGGCGCTTCTCCTTGCCGGACGTCTCATCAATGAAGGAGAGCTCCACGGGGACGAACCGGGCGTCCGCCTCGGAGCTCAGCACCGGCTCGTCGCCGGTCAGGTCGAAGAAGCGCAGGTGGATGTCAGCGTCGAGGACTGGGCCGTTCTCCTCGTCCAGCAGGCCGAGGCTGAAGCGATTCTCGCCGACGGCGAGGGTGCTGTTCGTGATGACCGGAAAGACCTCGCCCTCTCCCAGGGTGATGACGTTGGGGAACTCTGGAGCGGAGGGCGCCGACGAGCCTCCGCAGGCGGCGGCCGCTGTGGCCAGGACCGCCAGGGCGGCCAGCACGGCGGCGAAGCGGCCCAGGCGCGGCTGTCCGGCGATCGGGTTCGCTGCTTTATTGTTCACGGTCAATCTCTCTCACCAGTGGTAGCCGGGGTGTCGTTGCAGACCCCAGGCGAACAGGGCGAACGCCAGCGCCGTCAGCACGGCGAAATCGAGCGGCAGGCCGAAGTAGCCGGAGCCGTCGTCGTATATGGCGACGCGTAGCAGGTCGACGCCGTAGGATAGGGGGTTCGCAGTGGCCAGCACCTTCAGCCAGGCCGGCAGGTCTTCCAGGGGGAAGAAGGCGCCGGAGAAGAACAACAGGGGGAACAAGACCAGGTTCATTACTAGGTGAAACCCCTGCATGGTGCGGATGCGGGAGGCGACTACCTGAGCGAAGCCGTTGAGGAGGAGGGCAAGAAGGGCGATACCGATGGCGGCCAGAGCGATGCCGGGGATGACGCCGTGCTGCCACTCCAGGTCGATGGCGGGGATAGCGGCGGCCACGGCGAGCACGGCGAGCGCCTGGAGGCCGCCGATGCTGACGCCGGCCAGCGCCTTGCCCAGGAGGATCACCCGCGGTGAGTGGGGCGAAGCGAGCATGACGCGCATGAGGCCGGAGTCGCGGTCCCGGTAGTAGGAGGCGGAGGAGAAGGTGGAGGAGAAGAGGACGGCCATAGCGATCATGCCTGGGACGAGGAAGGTCGCGTAGTCGCCGTCGCGGACCAGGGTGGGGTCCAGCCCCTGGGAGACGCCGGTGCCCAGGATCGCCAGGAGCATCAGCGGGAGGAGGATGGTGGAGTAGAGCTGGGAGCGGGAGCGGAGGACGGCGCGGACGTCCCGCTGGAGGAGGGCGCCGCAGGCAGCGAGGGCGCTCATACGGCGCCTCTCTGATCGGACAGGGAGGCGCCGACGATGTCGAAGTAGGCGTCCTCCAGGGTGGACTCCCGGATGCGGATGGCGCGGATGCCGTCTTCGGCGGCCTGGAAGAGGCGGGGGACGAAGGCGGAGGCGGCGTCGACGGTGACGTGGAGGGTGGGGTGGGCCCAGGTGAGTTTACCGACGCCCTCCCAGGCGGCGATCTCATCCGCCAGGGTGGGTGGGAGGTCCGGCCACTCTACCCACACGGCGTCGCGCTTGAGCCCGGCCTTGAGCTCGGCGGGCGTGCCCTGCGCGGCCAGGCGGCCGCGGTGGATGAAGGCGACCTGCTGGCAGTGCTTATCGGCCTCGTGGACCTTGTTGGTGGCGAGGATGATGGTGGCGCCGGTCTGGTTCGCCTCGTGGAGGCGGGCCCAGAGGGCGGCCTCGGCGTCGGGGTCGAGGCCGGTGGTGGGCTCGTCGAGGAGGATGAGTTGAGGCGAGGGTAGGAGGACGCGGGCCAACTCCAGGCGGCGCTTCATGCCGCCGGAGAGGGTTGAGACGAGCGAATCGGCGCGGTCCGCCAGGCCGACGCTCTCCAGGAGCTGCGCGATGGTGGTGCGGAGGGTGTGGCCAGCCAGGCCGTAGAGGCGGCCGTGGAGCCACAGCGTCTCCCGCAGGGTCATGAGGGGGTCGAGGCTGGTCTCCTGAAAGAGGAGGCCGATGCGGGCGCGGATCGCCGCCGAGGGCGGCTGGCCCAGGACGCGCACTTCGCCGGCGGAGGGCTGTCGCAGGCCGACGAGGAGGGAGAGGAGGGTGGACTTGCCGGAACCGTTGGGCCCCAGGAGGCCGAATACGGCGCCGGAGGGGACATCCAGTGTCAGGCCGTCCAGAGCCTGGACTGTCCGCTTTGCGGACTCCGATGCTCCGCTCGGAGAGCCTGCCGAAGGGGCGGTGCGTGCGCCGTAGGCGAAGGAGAGGCCTTGCACCTGGGCGGCGGGCTTAATCGTGGGTGGGGCGGCGGTCGCGGTCATATCTACAGCCATGATAGCGCGGGCTGGGTGTAGGGGGAATGAGCCAGTGTTGACCGCGTGCGGTGGGCCAACGGATAATGGCTGCGGATTGACGGGCTGAGGGGGCGGTGGTAGCGTGTTGGTGTACGGAATACACTAAGTCTAATCGTCATGCGTAATCTTCGAGTCGGGCTGGCCCAGATCAACACCACGGTGGGCGACCTGGAAGGGAACGTCGCCAAGGTGCTGCGGTACGTGGAGCGCGCCCGCGAGCTGGGGGTGGACATCGTCTCCTTCTCGGAGCTCACGGTGACAGGCTACCCTCCGGAGGACCTGTTGCTGCGGCCCTCGTTTCTGAAGGACAATCGGGAGGCGCTGGGGGCGGTGGTGAAGGGCTGCGGCGGCATCACCGCCGTGGTCGGCTTCGTGGACGTGGACGGCGACGACATCTACAACGCGGCGGCGGTTATCCACGACGGCCGCCTGGCCGATGTCTACCGCAAGCAGAGGCTGCCCAACTACGGCGTGTTCGACGAGCTGCGCTATTTCCGCCCCGGCGCGGGCTGTCCGGCGTACACGGTGGCGGGCGTGCGCCTGGGCCTGAACGTGTGCGAGGACATCTGGTACCCCGGGGACCCTACGCAGGCGCAGGCGAAGGCGGGTGCGCAGGTCATCGTCAACATCAACGGCTCGCCCTACCACGCGGGCAAGGGGGAGTTCCGCCGTCAGATGCTGGCCACGCGCGCCAGGGACTACGGCGTGTTCGTCTGCTACACGAACCAGGTGGGCGGCCAGGACGAGCTGGTGTTCGACGGCGGCTCTATGGTGCTTAGCCCGGAGGGCGAATTGGTGGCCCAGGCGGCGATGTTCGAGGAGGAGCTGCTGGTCTGCGATCTCGAGCGCGAAGAGGCGAAGCGAGCGGCTCAGGGCGCGCAGGTGCGACAGGTCTCGCTCAGCGACGGGCCGTTCGTCGCCGATAAGCCCACGCTGGAGTCCCAGTTGGCGCCGCCGCTGGAGGGGG
>CAJXNA010000098.1 GCA_913056415.1 uncultured Chloroflexota bacterium
TCAGCGCGCCCCTCGCGAAGACTGACGTTGGTGAGCCTGCGCCCCGCCAGCCGCTGCTGTGCCAAAGCCAGCATGTCACGACTAATATCTATCCCAACCACATCGCCGCGAGGGCGTACCACCGGCGCAACTCGTTCCATAACCGCCCCCGTTCCAGTACCCAAATCCAGAACCTGCTGGCCAGATTTCAGTTCGGCGCGCGCGACTACGTTTTCGACCACAGGGGCGAACCGCTGGTCGACCTCCTGCAGGTAGATCCTCGAAATCCGGTCCCAAACGCCAACCTGCCACTCCAGGCCTGCTTCTTCTTGGTCATTTTCCATCGTCCGCTCCTTCCCTGAATGTGCCGCAATCCTAATTACGGCAGAACCACCTGTCAAGGCGGGAGCCGAACCTCCTTGCCAGTGCGACTATGCCCTTGCTACGCTCGTTCTGTGGAACGAGACATCTTCCGGGCCGTCCGGACGAACGCAGCGACAGCGCTCGCAACGTTTGCGCTGGTCGCTCTGCCTCTGCTGATCGCCTGCACCGGCGCGGGAACAGAACAGAAATCACCGACCCCGTTCACACCCAGCCCCTCGACCCCGGCATCCGATCCTTCCGATCCGACCCCTACGCGCACCCCCGCGCCCCTTCCAACCCAGGCGGCAGGCCCCGACGATGGAGAGTCCGTGGGCCTGCTGACGATCGTGGATAAGGAGCACGGGCTGCCCCCGGCGTATGTGCCACCTAACCTAGTGGAGATACCGCCAGAATGGATGGCGCCCGGCTTCGCCAGCCGGCCGCTGCGGAAGGAGGCGTCCGAGGCGCTGGTCGTCATGCTCCGGGCGGCAAGGGCCGAGGGCCACGAACTGCGGGTGCGTTCCGCCTACCGCTCCTACGAGGAGCAGGCGACGACGTTCCAGTACTGGATAGACCAGTTAAGCGAGGAAGAGGCGAGGCGTGTAAGTGCGCCGCCCGGCCACAGCGAGCACCAGCTGGGCACCACCGTGGACCTCACCAGTGCAAGCGTCGGCTGGCAGCTCGAACAGCCCTTCGGCCAGACGCCGGAGGGCCAGTGGCTGGCGGCCCACGCTCATGAGTACGGGTTTCCCCTCAGTTATCCCCAGGGAGCGGAAGAGATAACCGGCTACACATACGAACCCTGGCACTTCCGCTACATCGGCCGGGATCAGGCGGCGACCTGGGCCCAGAGCGGACTCGCCCTCATCGAGTTCCTCAAGCAGCCCACCGAATAGGACGTCCGTCAATAGCGGCCAGGCGCTTCAGCCGCTAGCCTAGGGCGTGGGAGTGGGCTCCGGAGTCGGTGTAGGCGTCGGGCTCCGGCGTCGGGCTCGGCGTCGGCTTAGGTGTGGGCGACGCCGTCGGCGCGGGCGTGGGTGCCGGCGACGGTGTAGACGTGGGCTCCGGCGTAGGCTCCGGCGTAGGCTCCGGCGGCGGCGTAGGCGTAGGCGTGGGCTCCGCTGTAGGCGGCTGCGTCGCTGGCAGTGGTGGCGGCGGCTCCGTCCCGAGCTTGTACGTCGCCTCGAACCAATCCCAGACGATGCGCGAGAGCCTGGCCCCGAAGGAGTATCCTGTATACTCCGTCCTCGCCTTCTGCGAAAGGTACGTGACCGCGTACGCCTTCTCCTGACCGTCGGCGCCCGTGAAGGTCACGATACCCGCATCGTTGTTCACCCAACCGTCCCAGTCCCAGTAGTAGCCGATCTTGTGGGCCACCGTAGCCGAGGACGGGAGCTGGCCCGGCAGCATATAGTTCACGTAGGCGCGGATATTCCGCAGACGCTCTAGCGTATACTGCGTCCATTCCGGCTCAAACAGCTCGCCCTGGTATAGCTTCGTGAGGACGGAGTCCGTCTCCAGCGCAGTCAGCAGGTTGTTCTGCGTGCCGTCTCCGTAGTAGGGCACGTGGTCAAACAGGGAGCCCTGCATCCCCCAGGAGCCCATCATCTCCTGCGCCCGGGTGACGCCCACCGCGTGGGTGCCGAACACCCTCTGCAGGAACTGCTTCACCTGCGGCGGGTAGCTGCCGCCGATCCCATACTCGATATTGTAGGCTACGTCTGAGGGGTTAGCCCGGCCCGCCTGAAACTCTCCCACGGCGGCGAACAGGGCGAACATGTTGATGGTGCAGCCGGTCCGCTGAACGGCATTCCCGTTCACGGAGATAGTCTGACCTGTCTGCAGATCGGTCACCGCTATCGCCACCTCGATACCGCCCACCTGCGCCCTATAGGCAGTGATCTCCTGGGCCAGGACATCTTTGAGCGCCAGGAGTTGCGGGGATGCGCCCTCGTTCTCGGGTATCCCTGCCAGGGACAAGGGTGCCTGTGGCCCTATCGGTTGATCGCCACCGGCCGCCGGCGAGGAGCCGTCTGGTCCAGCCGAGCCCGGAACCGGTGTTTCCGCCATATCCAACAAGGGTGGGAACGCGCCGCTGGCTCGGTCGGCGGTCACGCCGCTACCGCTTCCCACGGCGGCGATGGGCGCTCGCGTCGGCGAAAGCTCCGCCTGGCCCAGCACACCCAGAGCCAGCGCCAGGCTGCCGCCCGTGACCGCCAATGTGATGATCACGCCCGCGGTTGCCAGCCCCAGATGCCGCATCGTTATGCGCTTCGTCTTCTCATCTGCCATGTGCCTCGTTCGAGCCCGCGCCGGGCGGGCCCGCCTCCACATAGACAGACGTGGCACTATAAGGAAAAGTAACGCCCCAATAAGGGCAAAAGATATCAGAGTGTGCCTGGTAGCGGGCCTCACGCCCACTTCTTCGTTCCTTATGTCGAATTACCCCCTGTATTGCAGCGCTGAGCGCATAGTATACAGTCTTGCGCGCTCGGTGCTAGACTTTGAGCTGTGCCGAATTCCAGCCTGATCCGCGACCTTAGCCGTGTCGTAGGCCGCAGATGGGTCCTGCACGAACCTGAGGACCTCCTGGTCTACGAGTACGATGCGACGATCGAGCGCGGCCTGCCGGAGGCCGTCGTCCTCCCTTATAACGCTAACCAGGTGTCCCAGGTTGTGCGCATCGCCCGACGACATAATGCGCCCGTCACCGCTCGCGGCGCCGGCACCGGCCTCTCCGGCGGCGCCATCCCCTGCGACGGCGGCATCGTCATCGTGACCTCCCGTATGAACCGCATCCTGGAGGTGGACGCCGGTAACCGCATAGCCGTCGTGGAGCCCGGCGTCATCAACCAGGACATCACCGACGCCGTCGCCCCGCACGGCCTCTACTTCGCTCCCGACCCGTCCAGCCAGAAGGTCTGCACCATCGGCGGTAACGTGGCGGAGAACGCCGGCGGCCCCCATTGCCTGCGCTACGGCACCACCACCAACCACGTCCTCGGCCTGGAGATCGTGACCCCGGAGGGCGACCTCGTCTGGCTGGGCGGCAAGACCGCCGATCCCCCCGGCTACGACCTCACCGGCCTCGTCGTCGGCTCCGAGGGCACGATCTGCATCGTCACCAAGGTCATCGTCCGCCTCATGGACTGCCCCCAATCCACCGTCACCCTGCTCGCCATCTTCGATGAGGTGGACCAGGCGTCCCACGCCGTCTCCGCCATCATCGGCCAGGGGATCGTGCCCGCCGCTCTGGAGATGATGGACCGCAACACCATGCGGGCCGTCGAAGAGGCCGTGCAGGCGGGCTACCCGCCGGACGCCGGCGCCGTGCTCCTCATCGAGGTCGACGGCCTGGAGGAGGAGACCCGCGAGCAGGCCGACTCTGTTCGCGCTGTGTGCGAGGAGCTGGGCGCCCGCGAGCTGCGCATCGGCTTCTCGGCGGAGGACCGGGAGCGGCTGTGGGCGGGTCGCAAGGGCGCACTGGGAGCGCTGGGGCGTCTGGCGCCCTCCTACTACATCCTGGACGGAGTTGTCCCCCGCAGCAAGCTGCCCGCCGTGCTCCGCGGCGTCTACGAGGCCTGCGACAGCTTCGGCTTCCAGGTGGCCAACGTCTTCCACGCCGGCGACGGCAACCTCCACCCCAACGTCATGTTCGACGAGCGCGTCCCCGGCGCCACCCAGCGCGTGCTCGACCTGGGCGAGGTGATCATGCGCCTCTGCGTGGAGGCCGGCGGCACAATCACCGGCGAGCACGGCGTGGGCTACGAGAAGCGCAACTACATGTCCTGGATCTTCTCTGAGGACGACCTGGAGGTGATGGCCGGCGTCAAGCTGGCCTTCGGCGCTACCGACCTCTTTAACCCCGGGAAGATATTCCCCTCCTCCAAGGGCTGCGGCGAGGTCTCCTCCCGCATGAAGGCCGCCATCGCCAAGGTGGGGCCGGACGCCTACGTCTAGGACCGCCGGTATGGTCAAGCAGGCATCACTGCTCAGCCAGCTGGAGGCCATCGTCGGCGCCGACGGGGTCAGGCGGAGCGATGAGCTCTCCGCATTCGCCGTCGACGGCCTGACGCCCCAGGCGGCGGTAGCGCCCTCCAGCTACGAGCAGGTTGCGGAGGTGCTGCGCTACGCCCACACGGAGGGGCTCGCAGTCATCCCCCACGGCGGCGGCACTCATATGCACATCGGCAACGTGCCCGGCCGCTACGACATCGGCCTCAGCCTGTTGCGGCTCGATCAGGTGGTGGAGCACGAGCCGGCCGACCTCACCGTCACCTGCCAGGCCGGCATCACTCTGGACCGGCTCCAGCGCCACCTGGGACAGCACGGCCAGCTCGTCCCCCTGGGCCCAGCCTGGGGAGAAGAGGCGACGATAGGCGGCATCCTGGCCGCCAACGCCTCCGGCCCATCGCGCCACGCCCACGGCGCCCCCCGCGACTTCACCATCGGCATGAAGGTGGTAACCGCAGACGGCCGCATCACCAAGGCGGGCGGCCGCGTGGTGAAGAACGTGGCTGGCTACGACCTTTGCAAGCTGTACATCGGGTCGCTCGGCACGTTGGGCGTGATCGTGGAGGCCTCCTTCAAGCTCGCCCCGACGGCCAAGGTTGAGAGAACCGCCGTCGCCACCTTCGAGACGCCCGGCCAGGCTTGCGCCTTCGCCGCCGACCTGCAGCGTCGCGGCCTCACCCTGCGCGCTGTCCAGCTACTCAACGCCACCGCAGCTTCCGCCGTCGAGCTAGCCCAGCAAGGGCTCTGCGCCCTCGTCCTGGATCTAGCCGGCACGCCTCAGGCCGTGGAGCGCTCCCGCCGCGAGATAGGCGACCTGGCGCAAGACGCCGCCGCCGACCTCCGCGACGAAGAGAACGCCGCAAAGGCGTGGGAGAGCAGAATGCGACTCGGCTCCACTGAGGAAGCGTATCTCTTATGTAAAGCCACCGCCCTGCCCACGCATCTTTCGGCCCTCATCGAATCCCTGGAGACCGTGGATGGGCCGCCCCACATCCTCGCCCTACCCGCCGTCGGCGTCCTTTACGCCTCCTGGCCCCGACTTGAGGACGCCGAAGCAGCGGTAGGCCGTCTGCGTACAGCGGTGACCGCGGTAGACGGCTCCCTCGTCCTGGAGCGCTGCCCCCTGGACATCAAGCCCCGCCTGGATATCTTCGGCGACCCACCCCCCTCCTTCGACCTCATGCGCCGCGTCAAGGAGCAGTTCGACCCCAAGGGCGTCCTCAGCCCCGGACGCCAGGTGGGGAGGCTCTGATGGCGGACAACCCTCCCTTCTCGGGGCCATTCGCCCCCAGCGACGCCGACCTCTCCCGCTGCGTCCACTGCGGCCTCTGCCTCGAGTCCTGCCCCACCTACACCGAGACCGGCCTGGAGACCGAGTCGCCCCGCGGACGGCTCTACCTCATCAAAGCGATCGCCGAGGAGCGGATCGAAGCAACTCCAACGGTGGTCGGCCACCTGGACCTCTGCCTTCAGTGCCGCAACTGCGAGGCCGTCTGTCCCTCCGGCGTCCCTTACGGGCGCATCATGGAGGGAGCGCGCGCGGAGCTCCTGGCCAACCGACCTCCTCTAGCCTGGCGGCTGCGCGCCCTCTTCCTGCGCGAGGTCATCGCCCGGCCGCGCCGCATGGCCGCCTTCGCCACTCTCCTCCGCCTTTACCGCGCCTCCGGCCTACGCTGGCTGGCCGAGCGCGCGCCCTTTCTGCGCGAGCGCGTTATCCTGGCGCCCACCATATCCGGCCCCACCTTCCGCGCGCGGGGAGTCCTCGCCCGCCCTCGGGGCGAGGCACGAGGGCGCGTGGCCCTGCTCATCGGCTGCATCATGCCCCACGCCTACGGCCGCGTCCACGAGGCCACCGTCCGCGTGCTGGCCCGTAACGGCTTCGAGGTGGTGGCGCCGCCACACCAGGCCTGTTGCGGCGCCCTCAACGCCCACAACGGCGACCGCCCCACGGCCCGCGCCCTCGCCCGCCGCAACATCGACGCCTTCCTGGATGCGGGTGTCGACGCCGTCGTTGTCAACTCCGCCGGCTGCGGCTCCGCCATGAAGGAGTACGGCGAGCTGCTAGCCGATGACCCCGATTATGCCGAGAAGGCGAAGCGCTTCGCCGGAATGGTGAAGGACGTGACGGAGCTGCTGGCCGAGCTGCCCCTCGAGGCGCCGACCGGCCGCGTCGAGGCCGACGTCACCTTTCAAGACCCCTGCCACCTGGCCCACGCCCAGCGCATCACCGGCGCCCCCCGAGAGCTGCTGGCCGCCATCCCCGGCCTGCGCCTGGTGGAGATGGCGCAGCCGGACCGCTGCTGCGGCAGCGCCGGCATCTACTCGTTGGCCCACCGCGAGATGTCGCTGGACCTGCTGGACGGCAAGATGCGGGAGATCGCCGCCACCGGCGCGGAGGTCATCGCCACCGCCAACCCCGGCTGCATGGCGCAGATCGAGGCCGGCCTGCGCCGCCATCGGAGGCCGGGGCGCGTCGTCCACGTGGTGGAGCTGCTGGACGAGGCTTACAGGTGAAGGCTGTTGGCCGCAGATGAGCACAGATGAATCACAGACATTTGACTGCGAGGGGCTCGGAAAATGTAGCGGCGACCTTTAGGTCGCCACGATAGCTCTGGAGGCCTGAAGGCCTCCGCTACATCGAAATCCGGTATAATGCCCGCGCAGGGAGAGCGCAGCCATGCAGCCGGAAACCAGGTACGCCAAGAGCGGCGACGTCAACATCGCCTACCAGGTTGTGGGGGACGGCCCATTTGACCTGGTGCTAGTTCCCGGCCACGTTTCCCACGTAGAGATCGCCTGGGAGGAACCCTCGTACGCTCGGTTCGTTCGCCGTCTCGCTTCCTTCTCGCGTCTGATCCTGTTCGACAAGCGGGGGACTGGGCTCTCAGACCGCGTTTCCGTCGATAAACTCCCGACGTGGGAGGAGCGTATGGACG
Organism: uncultured Chloroflexota bacterium; assembly: GCA_913056415.1. GTDB lineage: Bacteria > Chloroflexota > Dehalococcoidia > SM23-28-2 > RBG-16-64-32 > JADFNQ01. The sequence goes on from CAJXNA010000098.1 coordinate 7,293, forward strand.
ACGTGCGAGCAGTGATGGATACGGTGGGATCGGAGCGGGCGGCGCAGAT
>CAJXNA010000099.1 GCA_913056415.1 uncultured Chloroflexota bacterium
GGAGCATGTCCCAGTACTGCATCGCCGTCTCCTGGGCGATCGACAGCGCTTCCTGCATGGAGACGTCCACGTGCTGGCCTTCGCCGTGAACGTCTCGGTGGTATATCGCCATCATCGTTCCGGCCGCAGCCTGGATAGAGGCGCTGATATACCCCTGACGCCAGGGCGGCACGTTCGGCGGGTCCTGCGGGTCCCCCGCCAGCCACATGATCCCGCCCATCGCCACGCCCACGATGTCCGGCGCCTTGTAGTGAGCGTGCGGGCCCGTCTGCCCGAACCCCGTAACCGACGTCAGGATGATTTCGGGCTTGATCTTGGTCAGCCCTTCGTAGCCTAGCCCCAGGCCGTCCAGGTATCCCGGCTCGAAGCTCTCCACCACCACGTCGGCCGTGGCGACCAGCTTCTCGAATAGCTTGCGCCCTTCCGCGTCCGCAATGCTCAGCGTCACGCTCCGCTTGTTGGTGTTGAGGTTCAGCCAATACAGGCTCTTCTCGGGGCTAGGCTCGTCGTGGTAGAAGGGCGGCAGGTCGCGGACGGGGTCACCTTCGGGCGGCTCGATCTTGATGACGTCAGCCCCGAGATCGGCCAGAAGCTTCGTGCAGTACTGACCTATCTCTCCGGCCAGGTCCAGCACTCGAACGTCGTCCAGGGCGGCAGGCGTGTTATCAGAAGGCATATGACTCCCTCGTGTAGCTTGTCGGGGTCGAGCCAATTATAGCGAACGTTGTACCTGGGGCAAGCCTGCCTGCCGCGTGCCCGCCTCAGGAGGGGCAGGCAGGGCTACGCGTCACCCTCCAGGAAGGGGAGTAGCAAATCCAGGAATTCGCGCGGCTTCTCCAGGGCAAGGTTGTGGGCGGCGTCCGGAACGATCTGGCAGCGGGCGCCGGGGATCAGCCGGCTCAGGTGTCGCGACGCCTTGGCTGGCACCATCCGCGCGTCCGCGCCGTCCAGCACCAGCGTGGGTACGCAGATGCGACGTGCCGTATCCGTCATGTCTAGCGTCAGGAGCTGCCGCGCTACCTCTATCAGCGTCTCGTTGGGTACGCGGAGAACGTCGCGGCCCATTTGCCGTCTGTCGTCGGCGGACAGGTGACGCGTGTCGCGCCCCATGTCCAGGCGCCGGACAATGAACCACCACTTGATCGGCAGCTTGGGCACGATCTCGATCAAGCCGGTACGGCCCAGGAGGTCGTACATGAAGCGGAAGCGCTGAGGCAGGTCGGTGCTGCGGTAGACCGGCCCCTGCAGACACAGCTTCTGCACCCGCTCCGGGTAGCGGTGAGCGAAAGCGAGAGCGATCGTCCCACCCACGGACACCCCTACCAGGTGAAAGCGGTCGATCTCCAGAGCGTCTGCGAGGCGGTAAAGGAAGTCCACGTAGGCGTCTATAGAGGGGATATCGGCCAGCGTGCGGCTGCGCCCGAACCCCGGCAGGTCCGGGGCGATCGTGTGGTAGCGGGCGCCCAGCTCCGGCATCATGTGACGGAACATCCACGAGGACGTGCCGACCCAACCGTGGAGAAGGACAAGCGTCTCTGGCGTTGGGGTGGACGGGATCGCCTCCCGAAGGAAGACGCGGCGGCCGTCGAGATCGAGCGTGCGGCCGCGGTAGGTGAACGTACTAGGCGTCGAGATGGCCATGCTCCGGCTTGATGATAGAGGGCGGCTCCTGAAGCGGCAAGCGTCGTTCTTGGGTGTCCGCGCTTACGAGGTTACGGCCGGTACGTCGGCCGGCAGGCGCTGGATGATCTCCGCCGCCTGGTCAACTATCTCCGCCAGGATCTCCTTGGCTGGGCGCTGCTCGTCGAACATGCCGGAGATCTGCCCGGCGGGGTTCATCCCCAGCTCCTTGCGACCGGCCTGCTGAGCGGCGTACGTGACCTCCTGGATCACCGCGCCCTGGAACGGGAAGGGCAGCGTGCGTACTCCGCCCTCTTCCCACGCCTCGATGAGTGGATTATTGATGTTGCGCATCGGCTTGCCGCTGTAGATGCGTGTCACCCGTGTGTCCTCCTCGCTGGCGGCCAGGATGCGCTGCTTGAGCGTTTCGTCCCAGGCGGCCTCCAGCGACACCAGGAACGCCGTGCCGACCCACACGCCGACGGCGCCCAGGCAGAGGGCGGCGGCCAGGCCGCGCCCGTCGCCGATGCCCCCGGCGGCCAGCACCGGCGTCGGCGCCACCGCGTCCACCACCTGTGGCACCAGCGCCATCGTGCCTACGCGGCCGGTGTGGCCGCCCGCCTCCGCCCCCTGGGCCACCACTACGTCGGTGCCGCCCTCGGCTACCCTGCGGGCGTTCTTCACGTTCCCCACCAGGGCGATCACCTTGACGCCGGCGGCGTGGAACTCCTCCACATACGGCGCCGGGTTGCCCAGCCCGGAGGCGAACACAGGCACCTTCTCCTCCAGGATCGTGTCGATCTGGGAGCGGGTGAACCCCGGCCCGAACACCGGGCGCTCGCGGCGGCCGGAGGGGGTAGGGTATTCGGGCTCCACGTCCGGCAGGTCGAACTTGCGGCGGAGGGTGGCGGCGAACTCCCGCTGGGGCGCGGGCAGCATATCGCGCCAGTTGCGCGGTATCTCCTTCTCCTCGTCCTCGGCGGGACCGCCCATCGCGGTACCGGGAGTCTGGGGGATGGAGCCCATCGTAGGCAGGAGGATGTCCACCCCGAACGGCTTATCGGTCAGCTCACGGATCTTGCGGATCTCCTCCCGCATCTCGTCGGGGCCCATCGTCGCCGCGCCGACGATGCCCAGGCCGCCCGCCTCCGAGACAGCGGCGACCAGCTTGTGGCGGGAGACGCCGCCCATGCCGGCCAGGACGACCGGGTATTCGATGCCGAGGATGTCGCAGAGCTTTGTGCGCAGAGTGGGCTTGGCCATTGGGGCCTCCTTATGGTTTTGTTCTTCCCTGAAGGCTGGCTTTCAAGCCGGCCGTTCGACAGGCTGAAGCCTGTCCTTCCGGGCGTGCGAGGGGATTGTAGCCGACTTTAACGTTTACGGCAAGGGCAGGGCCTACCCCGACGCTACCACCCCGCTCGCCGTGCCCACCGTCACCGTCTCCCCGTCCTGGTTCGCGCACCAGACGTCGTACACGCGGCGGCTGAACGCGCCTTCGCCCAGCTCCTCCCGCAGCGCCGCACGCGCCGTCAGCGTGTCGCCGCAGAAAGCAGGCCCGACAAATGCCAGCGACATCCGCCCCTGCTGCAGCCAGCCCCTCTCGAACTGGTTCGTCATCATCTCCGAGATGTAGTCCGCGGACATCAGCCCCTGGGCTACGCTATTGGGGAAGCCCATCTTCTTGGCCAGGGCAGCGTCTGTGTGGATGGACTGGCCGCGCAGGGCGTTGGCGGAGTCCTCGGAGTAGGCGGTCATCTTCTCCTGCGTGAGCGTGCGCGTGGCCAGCTTCAGCTCTGCCTTTGGCGGCTTCGTCTTCGGCTGCCGCTTCGCCTCGTCCTTCGTCTCCACCTGCTCAGGGAACGCCATCGTCACCGTGGCGTGGGCGACCAGCAGGCCGGGGCCGTCGCGCCAGCTGACGGAGAACACGCACCAGCGGCGGCCGCGCCGCTCGTACTTGTCGACGAACTTCCCGTAGCCGACGACCTCGCGGTCCCGCCGCAGGGCGTTGCCGAGCTCCAGCTCGAACTTGGAGTGCAGCGTCGCTGGCGGTATCGGCGCAATGGAGTCGATGAAGCGCAGGGTGGCGTTGCCCAGAATCGTCGGCGGCGCCACCGGCGGCCCCCAGGGCGACGCCTCGCGATGCCAGGAGAAGCCGTTCTCGATCGCCTCCAGGTAGCGCTCGATGCGATCTCGCCACGGGTACTCCCAGGGGCCGTACTCGCGGTTCACCTCGATGCTGTCGTAGGAGAGGTCAGCCACGCCGCGATGATACGAGGACGGCGCCGCCAAGGTCAAACGGGGAGGGGGAGCAATGCTATAATCGCCGCGTGAGTGCCCCTAAGAAGCCCCGACTCCTCCTGATAGATGGCCACGCCATCATCCACCGCTCCTTCTACGGCATGAAGGACGTGTCGCTCACCGTTCGTAGCACGGGCGAGACCGTGAGCGCCGTCTACGGCCTTGCCAACACCTTCCTCAACGTGATGCAGGAGCTGCAGCCCACCCACGTCATCGTCGCCCTGGACAAAGGGGAGGAGACCTTCCGCCACAAGATGTCGAAGGAGTACAAGGCCACGCGCGCCGCCATGCCGGACGACCTACGCAGCCAGCTTGGCCGCTGCCGCCAGATGATCGAGACGTTCGGCTTCCCGATCTATGAGGACGGGGAGTTCGAGGCGGACGACCTGCTGGGCACGCTCTCGGCGCAGGCCTCGGAGCGGGGCGTAGAGACGTACCTCGTGAGCCTGGACAGCGATATCGCCCAGCTCGTGCGGCCGAGGGTGCGCCTATGGATGTACCGCCCCTACCAGCGCGACTCCGTAGTCTACGAGACCGCCGAACAGATCAAGGAGCGCTACGGCGTCCTGCCGGAGCAGATTCCGGACCTCAAGGCGCTCAAGGGCGACACATCGGACAATATCGCCGGCGTGCCCGGCGTCGGTGATAAGACCGCTGTGCGTCTCCTCGACCAGTTCGGCACCGTCGAGGAGCTGTACGAGCGGATCGATGAGGTGACGCCACCTAAGCTCCAGGAGAAGCTGAAACAGCACGAGGAGCAGGTGCGGCAGGGCAAGTATCTGGCCACTATCGTCATCGACGTGCCGGCGAAACTCGATCTGGACGCCGCCGAGCTCGCCACCCACTATGATCGGGAGCGCCTGCTGGAACTGTTTCGGGAGCTGGAGTTTCGCAGCCTCATCGAGCGCCTCCCCGGAGACGCAGCGTCCGGCCCCGCCCCGACGGCCTCGGCGGCGGACATCCAGGAGCGCTATCACATCGTGTGGACTGAGGAGGAGCTCGTGTCGCTGTCGCAGCGGCTGTCCGCCTCTGGCGGATTCTCCTTCGCCTGCGAGACCGCCGGTGCCCAGCCGATGACGGCGCGTCTGGTCGGCCTATCCTTCGCCCTGGAGCCGGGCGAGGCGTTCTACGTGCCGCTGGCCCATACCGGTGACGGCTCGCTGGAGGCCGCCAACGTGTTCGGTCGCCTGGGCCCGCTGCTGGAGGACGAGAAGCTGGAGAAAGCGGGCCACAACCTGAAGTTCCACCAGGTGGTGCTAGCCCGCAACGCCGTCCGCCTTAGGCGGAGGCAGGACCTCTGGCCCAAACGCCTCGCCTTCGACACCATGGTCGCATCGTTCCTCCTGAGCGAAGGCGGCGGCCCTCGCCCGGGCGAGGGCCGCCTCAGCCTCAGCTGGCTCGTCTCCCGCCGCCTCGGCATCGAGATGCGGGAGCGGTCGGAGCTCCTGGGCGGCAAGAAGCGCGGCGCCCAGATCGCCATGGACGAGGTTGACGCCGCCGCGGCCGCCCCCTTCGCCTGCGCCGACGCCGACATGGCGGGCCGTCTGCGCGCCGTGCTGGAGCCGGACCTGGAGAGCATGGGCATGACCGCCCTCTTCCGCGACATCGAGATGCCGCTGCTGTCGGTCCTGGCCCGGATGGAGCTGAGCGGCGTCGCCGTCGACGTGGGCGCGCTGCGTGAGCTCTCGGAGTCGCTGGCGGAGGAGGTCAAGCGCATCGAACAGGAGATATACAAGTCGGTCGGTCACGAGTTCAACATCGGATCGCCCCAGCAGCTAAGCCACATCCTGTTCGAGGAGCTGCACCTGCCCAAGACCCGCAAGCTCAAGACCGGCAGCTACACCACCGACGCCCAGGCGCTGGAAGGGCTCCGCGGCCTGCACGAGGTGATCGACCACATCTACTCCTACCGCGAGCTCACCAAGCTGAAGTCGACCTACCTGGACACGCTGCCGGAGCTTGTCAACCCGGACACCAACCGGTTGCACACGGAGTTCAACCAGGCGGGCGCCGCCACCGGCCGACTGTCGTCCATCAACCCCAACCTCCAGAACATCCCCGTGCGCACCGCCCTGGGCGAGCAGGTGCGGCGCGCCTTCGTCGCCCGCGACGTGGGGCCCGACCCCTACCTGCTCTCGGCGGACTACTCGCAGATCGAGCTGCGCATCATGGCTCACATCACGGAGGACCCGGCGCTGCTGCAGGCGTTCGAGCGCGACGAGGACATCCACGCCGCTACCGCCTCGCAGGTGTTCGGCGTGTCGTTGGCCGAGGTCACGCCGCTGATGCGGCGGCGCGCCAAGGTGTTCAACTTCGGTGTCCTGTACGGCCTCAGCGCCCACGGCCTCTCGCTGCGTGAGAGGATACCGCGAGAGGAGGCGGCGGAGTTCATCCAGACCTACTTCGACAAGTACCCCGGCATCAAGCGCTACGTGGAGGAGACGGTGCAGAGCGTGCGCGGGCAGGGCTACGCGGAGACGCTGTTCGGGCGGCGCCGCTACCTGCCGGAGATCAACTCCGGCAACCACAACGTGCGCCAGGCGGCGGAGCGGGCGGCGATCAACATGCCGGTGCAGGGCACCGCCGCCGACATCATCAAGATCGCCATGAACCGCATCGACGCCGAGATGCAGCGGCGCAAGCTTCGCAGCCTGATGACGCTCCAGGTCCACGACGAGCTGATCTTCGAGTGCTCCGGCGAGGAGTTGGAGGAGGTGAGGTCGCTGGCAGTCGACATAATGCCGAAGCCTGTCCTGAGCACGGCCGAAGGATCGATGGAGATGAAGGTGCCGCTGAAGATCGACACCAAGGTCGGCAAGAACTGGGGCGAGATGGAGTACGGCGAGTCGGCGGACGTGGGAGAGATGGGGGCGTAGACACCCCGCTCATCCTGAGCTTGTCGAAGGAGGGAAGCGAAAAATGGCTATAGTGATTAAGGCTCCCAGTCGTTGGCATTATGTGATTGGCAGCGCAGTATTGGTAGTTGGCTTTGCTGTCTTTGGCGTTTTCTTGTTCACCCGAATAACGAGCTTGGTGCCGGACATCCAAGTCGTGGTTCCAGGAACACATGAAATCTATCTTGGAGACTCAGGCAAATACACAGTGTTCTACGAATATCGAAGCGTCGTAGATGACAGGATTTACTCAACAGGAGAATCTCTATCCGGACTGGGTGTCACGCTCAAATCCAAGAGGGATTCTCGCGAAGTTGCAATGTCAACGTCCTCTGGGACTACCACGTATGAAATCGGAGGGCGTGCTGGCGTGTCCGTGCTGAAATTTGAAGTTGAGGAACCGGGGACTTATATCCTCAGTGCCGACTACGGAGATCGGAAGAGCAC
>CAJXNA010000100.1 GCA_913056415.1 uncultured Chloroflexota bacterium
ATGGCGCGAAGGCGATACCTTCCAGACCCAGCGCGATCAGCACCACGGCAGCCGCGAGCATCCCCTTGTAGCCGCGCCGGTCCACCACCGGTCCGAACACCAACGAGCCGGCGAGGATGCCCAGGCTCATCAGCGCGAGCAGCGAGCCCGCCTCCGTTCGGTCGAGTCCCAGGCGCTGGATGATCGATGGTAGGACCGCGCCCAGCGTCGCCAGCACGACCAGCGGCAGCAGCATCAGCCACGGCGACTCGCGGGGCTCGGCCGGACGGCCGCCCGTCTGGGCGTCCTCCGGGTTATCCCAGTCCGTGAACTGCTCGTCCGTAAAGCCTGTCCTGAGCCTTGCCGAAGGGTCCCCGCGGGTAGGGCCGCGGACGTCTCCTCCCGAGGAGCCCGTCTGGGCGCCCTCGCCGGGTCGGCGGTCACGCTCCTGCATAGCAGGTACAGTATAGCGCAGGCCGCCAAGCTCCTGCCGTTCCTTCGGTTGATAGCGATACCGGCCTGGAATGTAACGGGCCTTGCTCTCTGCCGTCTCTATTGATTGGAGAGACAGTCATCTATGTCGTTCGATCTCAATGCACACGAAGCCTCAGTCCGCGCCGTTCTGGCTGAGAAGGATCGAGAGGCGCGGGCAAAGCTCCGCGTCAGCGAGGCCGGGAGTGCCCCACCGGGCTTGCGGGCCGTATTCGCTGGCCGCCTAGCTCGTCTCGCCATTCGGCTGGATCGTGAGGCTGCCCGATCCTGGCTGTCCCCAGAGGGACCTGCTTCCCTTACCGGCGGATCGCACAGCTAGGTATCCCTTCCCCCTATCGCTCCCCCTGTCCAGCGCCGCACCGGCAGCGGCGGTCGTGGCCTCGCGCGTGCCCGCCTCTGGCGGGGCGGGCGGCTGGTCCGCACGGAGATGCTTCCGCCAGAGGCGGCGGCCGTGGTAGGGGGTAAGGGAAAGCGCTCTCGAGCCCAATCTACTGCGGGGGTGCGGCGACGAGACTACGAGAACGCCATAATATAAACGCTCGTAGAGCGGAAATGTTACAGTTGCCCCTGGCCCCCTGCCCCGCCAGAACCTATAACCTAGGCCCAACGGAAGACGAGCTTAGGTTCTAAGTTCTTGGTTCTGGGTTCTTGGGCCAGCCCCTACATGAACTCGTAGCCGCCCATGATCCCCGGCGGCTCCTGGTCCATGATCACGTTCACGCAGGCCGGCTTGCCGGAGGCGAAGGCGCGCTCGATAGCGGGTCTGATCTCGTCCGGCTTGGTGACGAACTCGCCGTGGCCGCCCAGCCCCTCCACCACCTGGTCGTAGCGGGCGCTGTCACCGAGAATGCTGGCGATCACCCGCTCCTTGCCGTACATCGCCCGCTGGCCCACCGTGATCTGCCCCCACTGACGGTCGTTCCCTACTACCGAGACCACCGGCATGTTGAAGCGCACGAACGTATCGAACTCGAAGCCGTTGAGGCCGAAGGCGCCGTCGCCGTTGACCATGAGGATGCGCTTATCCGGGTAGACGCTGTTGATCGCCATGCAGAAGCCGGTGCCCACGCCCAGCGTGCCCATCGGGCCGGGGTCGTACCACTGGCCGGGCCGGTTGATAGGGAACACTCGCGCGGCCAGGTTCACGATGTCGCCGCCGTCGCCGACCACGATCGTGTTGTCGTCCACGAACTCCGCCATCTCGCGGCAGAGGCGCAGCGGGTGAATCGGCTCGCGGTCGGAGTTCATCCACTCCTCCATCTGGGCGCGGATCTTGTTCTCGCCCTCGCGGAGGCCGGTGATCCACTCCTTGTGGTCGGCCCGGGTGCTCTCCAGCTCGCCGATGAGCATCTCCAGCGCCGCCTTCGCGTCGCCCTCGATCGCCACGTCGATGTCGCGGTTGCGGGCCAGCTCCTGTGGGTCCGTGTCCACCTGGATAGTGCGCGCCTCCGGGTTGAAGCGCTTGCCGTAGGAGAGGCGGAAGTCCAGGGGGGTGCCGAGGACGACGATGGCGTCCGCCTTGCCCAGGGCGTTGCGCCGCGTGCGCGAGAAGAACAGCGGGTGATCCTGGCTGATGGAGCCCCGGCCCATGGCGTTCAGGTACAGCGGCGCCTGCGCGACCTCGGTGAAGTGGCGCAGCTCCTCGTGGGCGTCCTGCCAGTAGATCGCGGAGCCCGCCATGATCAGCGGCCGCTCCGCCTTGGCGATGATCTCAGCCGCACTCTTGATCGCCTTCGGGTCCGGGTAGACGCGCCCCTGGGGCCGGTAGCTCTGCGGGAAATAGACGTCCTTCTCCTCCACCTTGCGGAAAAGCACGTCCGTGGGGATCTCCAGGAAGACGGGCCCCTGGCGGCCGGTGAGGGCGGCGCGGAAGGCGGAGGCGATGTACTCCGGGATGCGCGCCGTATCGTAGACGCAGCGTGCCCACTTGGTGATGGGGCGCAGCAGCTCCACCTGATCCATCTCTTGAAGGGCGCCCATCTCGAAACGCATCAACGGGCTGCGACCGCCGATCACAAGCAGCGGCGAACGATTCTGATAGGCGTTGGCGATGGCGGTCACGCAGTCGGTGACGCCGGGACCGGCGGTGACAACCGCCACGCCGCAGCGCCGGGTGGCCCGTGACCAGCCTTCGGCGGCGTGGCCGGCGACCTGCTCGTGACGGACATCGATCACCTTGATCTCTTCGTCCAGGCAGGCGTCGTAGATCGCCTGCACGTGGCCGCCGCAGAGGGTGAAGATCGTGTCGACGCCTTCCAGCTTGATGGCGCGGGCGACGAGGTCGCCTCCGTCAACCAGAGCCATGGGGGCCTCCTCAGCTAATCGGAACTATGAATCGGGGCTCGCGGGTCTCGCCGCTGAGCCGGCCTGCCGGCAGGCAGGCCGTTAGGGGCTATCGCAAATAGTAGCGGATTGCCGGTGGGGTGACAACTTCGCGGCTGGCTCAACGCTACGGCGCCAGCACCACCCGCCCGAACGCCTGACGGCTCTCGATGTAGGCGTGCGCGGCGGCCGCCTCCGAGAGCGGATACGTCCGGTCGATGACAACACGGGGCGATCCTTCGGCCACCTTCCGGAGAAGCTCTTCCACCATTGGGCGGGTGCGCTGAGGCTCGAACATCAGAGCGCCGCCGAAGAAGACGCTCGTCAGGGTGCGGCTCATCTCGCTCAGCGTGCTGACATCCAGGCGGCGGTCCTCGGGCCGTCCGGCGTTACCCACCTGTATCACGCGGCCGCGATAGCCGGTGGCCGCCACGCTCCCCGGCAGCGTCGTGCCCACGGAGTCGACGACGAGATCGACTCCGCGACCGCCGGAGAGGGCTCGGGCGCGGGCGGCGAACTCTTCGGTCTTGTAGTTGATCCCGTGGTCCAGCCCGAACTCTTTTAGCCGCTCCAACTTCTCGTCGCTCGAGGCCGTCGCCAGGACAGTGGCGCCCGCCCCCTTGGCGAGCTGGATGGCCGCCAGGCCCACGCCGCCGGCGCCCGCCTGAATCAGTACCGTCTCCCCGGCCTTCAGCCTCCCGAACTCGAACAGACAATCGTGAGCAGTCCCGAACGGGATGGGCACGCAGGCGGCCGCCTTCAAGTCCATCCCGTCTGGGACGGGCCAGGTCTGCATCGCGGCGACCGCTACCTGGGACGCGTGCGATCCGAACGGCATGACGGCCACTACCGGCTGACCTACGGTGCGGTCGGTCACGTTCGCGCCGGTTTCACGGATCACACCCGCGCACTGGTAGCCGACGATATGGGGGCGAGAGGGCATCTCGCCCTCGGCGCGATTGAGGACATCGCCGCCCTCGATGCTTATCGCTTTGACGTCGATGACGATGCCTCCGGGCTGGCACACGGGGTCAGGCATCTCCTCATAGAGTAAGACGTCCGGGGCGCCGGTCTCATAGTAGACGGCTGCTTTCACGCTTAATTCCTTCCTAGCTGGGCTGCTCGATCTCCTCGATGCCGAGGGCGGAGAGCGTGCCCGGGCCCGCCTCCTCCGCCTCCCGCAATGCCAGAATGAGCTCGCGGTCCAGGCGGGCGCTCTCGCTGACGATGGAGTGCAGGCGATCCGAGTGAGAGATGCTGCCCTGGAAGTTGCCGCAGCGGTACGCCTCCACCTGGGCGGCGAGAGCGGCATCGGCCTCGGTGGCGCAGGTCAGCAAGCGGACGAGCAGTCCGTGGGCGATGCGCAGCTCCTTTGGCGGTTCGGCGGACTCAAGCCGGCCGCGCAGCCTGCCCAGCGCCTCGCCGCGGCTACGCGCCAGGAACTCCTCCAGAGACTCATCCGATCGCCTGCCGCTGTCTGCGGGCGGCTCGTCGGCACGGCCACCGTGGAGGGCGGCGTAGGCGTCCCGGAACAGCGGCTCGTAGTCAGAGAGGCTGGTCATGACGGCAGTATAACAGGGCAGCCCGTGCGCCGCCGCGGGCAGCGTTAAAGCAAGGCCGGGGCTAGACGTATACGCTGGTCTGGAGCCGTGCCTACCGGCAGGCAGGCGGGTCGGCTAGCCAGCGTCTGACGCCGCTGCCGTGTGGCCTCAGTCGCTGGCCGCTCTCCAGAGGGTCTAGGCGACTAGGGCGAAAACGACAGAGTAGATCACGACCTGCGCCAGCAAGCTGACCACAGCCGTGGCTATCGCTCTCCACGTGTCGAAGTCCAGCGCCTGACGGATGGCGATGACCGTGGTGAACAGCGTCCAGATGAAGACAGCCAGCACCACGAGACCGCTAATGATGGAAACGGGAATGATCGCAAAGACCAGCAGCACCCTGGGCGAGTTGGCGAAGCCGAGAGTGCGCAGAAGCTGGCCCCACGTAGCCTCAGTCTGCGGCCCCTTGAAGATGTTCGTGCCCACCCAGTAGGCGATGAACGCGTACACCGCCCAGCCAACGAGGGCCGCGATGATACCGAAGACGAGGCCGGTGATGCCGCCGGAGAGCGCGCCGATCCCGCCGGCGATCGCTCCCAGGACCACGACCAGCATCGCCGGGCCGGTTGCCGACTGGTCGTGCTCTACCTCCTCGTATACTTGCGGCTCTAACCTGGCCGCACGGATCATGCGGTCGATTATGGACGCCTGACCTGTGGCTTCAAGCATAGCTACCTCCGATAGATACGATTACGACTATGTACAACGCAATCGCTCGATGGATGGTTACACTAGGGATGAAGGAGCACGGGCGGAACTGCCAACGAAATGGGCGGACAGAAAAGCCGCGCTGCCCAAGGGGGGTACCATTGAGGAGGGGCGACCTCACTGCCCGCCGTAAGGATTTTCCTCCCGATGCGAATTATTGTCAACCACTATCAGGCTGCTGGAGCGCGTATTCGCCCTACTGGAGCGCGCCCGCTACCATCAGGTCGGCGATCTCTTCGTCGGAGAGGCCCAGTATCTCCTTGCAGACCTGCTCCGTGTGCTCGCCCAGCAACGGCGCCGGCGACCGCAGTATCCCCGGCGTCTTCGATAGCTTGAACGGCGGCCCGTCATAGGCGGTATGGCCGGCCTCCGGGTGGTCCAGGTAGACGTAGTAGCCGCGCTCCTTCAGGTGCTCGTCGGCCAGCATCTCCCGCGCGCTCTGGATCACGCCCGCCGCCACGCCTCTTCGCTGAAGCTCCTCCATCAGATCGTCGGCCTCTTTGTCCGCCGTCCAGGCGTTTATCTGTTGCTCAAGCTCCGTCTCATGCTGTTTACGGCCGGACGGTCTGCCGAACTTACTGTCCAGCGCCCAATCGGGGTTGCCCATCACCTCCACCAGCGTCTGCCACTCCGCGTCCGTGAAGCAGGCGATAGCGATCCACTGCTCGTCAGCGGGCGCGGCGGAGCCGGGGCTGAGCGGTCTGCACTTGAAGGCGCCGTGCGGCGCCGCGTAGGGCAGCCCGTTTCCGGCCCGCTCCTGGACCCGTCCGTTCACCGTGTAGTCGAAGATCGCCGTCCCCAACGGACAGACCGAGGACTCGATCTGAGCGCATTCGATGTGCTGGCCCTTCCCCGTCCTCCGTCAGTAGCGCAGCGCCGCCAGGATCGCCACCAGGGTGTGGCCGGGGTTGATCACGTAGTCCGGGTAGTTGGTGCCGAGCCCGATGGGCGGCCTTTGTGGAAAACCGGAGAGATGGTTGTAGCCGGTGATCGGCGTCAGGATGGCGCCAAACCCCAGAAAGTCCCGGTGCGGGCCGTCATATCCCTGCATGGGCACGTAGGCGGCGATGATCTGAGGGTTGATCTCCGACAGCTTATCGTAGGTGAGGCCCCAGCGTTCGACCACGCGCGGCGTGAAGTTGGTAAGGAAAACGTCCGCCCAGGCCACGAGCCGATGCGCCAGCTTCTTGCCCTCTTCCGTGTTCAGATTGAGGGTGATGTCCAGCTTACCGGCGTTGTAGTTGTTGAAGTACCCGCTCACGTTGTAGCCGGTTTTATCCTTCGCGAACGGCATGACCATCCGCAGCCCGTCTATGCGCGTCTCCGACTCCACCCGCACCACCGTCGCGCCATAGGTGGCCAGGTGCTCGCCGCAGATAGGCCCCGCCCCGAACCACGAGAAGTCCGCTACTTTTACTCCGTCCAGAGCCATCTTTACATCTGCCATAGCTGTCCTCGCGTCCCCGCGGCTAGATCACGCCTGCCGTGTGCAGGCGCTCTAGCTCATCCTCTTTTACACCCAGATCGCTGTAGATCTCGCTGTTGTGCTCCCCCAAACGGGGCGGCCGCCGCCGGATGGCCCACGGCGTCTCCGAGAGCCGGTACGGTGGCCCCGGGTATTGGAGCGTGTCTTGGAGCTCCGGGTGATCCACCGCTGTCAGCCACTTCCTGTGCTGGAGCTGCGGGTTCTTCGCTATGTCCTCCGGCGTGCTCACGATGCCGAACAGCAGCCGCCGGCCCTGGCCGTCTTCGTACATCTCCCACTTCCCCTTGCCTGCGATGAACCGCTTCAAGACTTCGTCAATGTGGCTCAACATCTGGATCTTCTGCCCCAGGGTGGACGTATCCTGAAACAGCTCCGTAAGGAACCGCAGGTTCAGGTTGTTGCAGAACTCGCGGTAGGGGTCCTCGGCCAGGTCCTCCGCCTTCTCCTCCTCGATCATCCACTGCAGCAGGTCAGACCAGGGGGCGCCCCCCGGCGTGCCCACGTAGCCGAAGACGTGGCCGTCTTTGCACTCGTATGCACCGACGCCTGGGACATTGATCGGTATGATGCCGCGATGCGCGTTGCGATTTCGTAGACCCTCCAGCATGTCCCACGTCTGCATCGCCGTCTCCTGGGCGATCGACAGCGCCTCCTGCATGGAGACGTCCACG
>CAJXNA010000101.1 GCA_913056415.1 uncultured Chloroflexota bacterium
GGCGACCGCCTTGATGGACGGCTCGTACACCGTACCCGAGCCGGCGTCGACGCCCGACGGCACGTCGAGCGACACGATCGGCTTGCCGCTGGCGTTGGCGCCATCGATCAGGGCAGCGAAACGTCCGCGCGGCGCCCCCGTCAGGCTGTAGCCGATGAGCGCGTCGACGATGAGGTCAGCCTCGCCGAAGAGGCGTTCGAGACGCGTTTGAGGAGTGTCTTCCGCCTCCAGCAGCTCCACCCCCATCCGCCGCAGGATGGAAGCCTGGTGCGCGGGGACATCCGCCAGCTCGCGGACCGCCACTGGGAGGATGATGCAGACGCGGCCGCCCATATTGCTCAGGTGGCGGGCTGCCACCATACCCCCGCCACTGTTGTTCCCCTTGCCTGCCAGCACGAGAACGCTCCGGTCACGGGCCCCGGCCGCCAGGGTCGCGGCCAGCCGCGCCAAGTTTCGTCCGGCGTTCTCCATCATCTGGAGGAGGACGATACCGTACTCCTCAACCATCAGCCGGTCCACCTCACGCATCTGCTCCGTAGTGATGGACGGCACTCTAGCCCTCTCGCGAGCCCTGATCACTTGGGCCACCACGGCGGCAGCTCCGAGACGACCGCCGGCTCCATCTCCACCGCCAGGGGCGTGAGGAGCCTGGCCATCGCGTTCCAGTTGGCGATGCAGAAGGTGAGCTCCACCAGGTCACGCTCCGCGAGGTGGTTGAGCAGCTCACGGGCCAGCTCGGCGGAGTCTGCCCGCATGGCGGTGACCGAGTCTGTGTAGCGCAGCACCAGACGCTCAAGCTCTGAGAAGCCCGACGCGGACTCGTATTCGGCCAGCGCCTCCATCTCCACAGCCGTGAGGCCAACCTGCCTGCCGATGCGGACGTGATGGGCGAAGCCGTAGTCGCAGCGCAGGACATGAAACAGGCGCAATACGGCCAGCTCCCTCAGCCGCGGGTCAAGGCTCAGACGCGTAAAGAGCGCCGTCATCATCTCCCACCAAACGCGCATCAGGTCCGGCGTGTGAGCCATCACCTTGAACACGTTCAGGACGCCCAGTCCGCGGCTCGTGCGCTCGATAATCTCGTAGAACTCCTGGAGTTGCGGCGAGTTGGGGGTTTCCACCTGCGATACGACGGCCATCACTTAGCTCCCCGCTCGATTATGCGATAGACGACGGTGCCCTGGGCCAGGAGCTTGCCGTTGGCGTTGGTCACCCGCACGTCGCAGTAGATGATCTCCTTGCCCCGCTTCAGCACTTGCCCCTCGGCGAAGGCGTCCTCGCCGATGACGCCGGAGAGGTAGTTGACGTTAACGCCGACCGTGGAGCCGAAGTAGCGAGGCGAGAGGATCTCCGCCGTAGTCCAGGCGGCCATCGCGCCCGTCGTGTCGATCAGGGAGGCGATAGCGCCGCCGTGAAGGGCATCGCCGGCGGTGGTGTTCTCCTTCTGAAAGCGCAGGCGCAGCTTGGCGTACCCCTCGCGGCCCTCGATAAATTCCATGCCAAGGTGCTTCATGTAGGGCGTTATGGCTATCACCTTCGCCATGCGCTCATAGTTCGTGTCCGCCTTGCTGTCAGGCATCGGGGTATCCTCCCTCTCGCGTGTTAGGGCACCAGCGCTATGTGGATCGCCTCCTCGCCCGATATCTCGCGGGCCAAGAGGCGCAGGGCGTACTCGGCCTGCTCCAGGGGCAGGGTATGAGTGTGCATCTCCGCCAGCGGGTAACGGCCGGATTCGATCAGGCGAACGGCTGCCTCGTAGGCCGGGTAGTCCACACCGAGGGCGCCCTTTAGCGTCAGCTCCTTGGCTACGACCTTATCGCTCAGGAAGTCCGGAATCGGTTTTGGCCCCTTGGTGCCGGCAAGAACGACCGTGCCGCCCCTACGGGCCAGGTCCACCGCCTGGGTGACCGCCTCCACAGCGTAGGCCGTCACGTCCACCACCACGTCGGCCATGCGGCCGTCGGTTATCTCACGCACCCGGCTACGGATGTCCTCCGCCTCGACATCGATCGTGTGGTGAGCGCCGAACCTCCGCGCCAGGGCCAGCTTCCTCTCGTCGGCGGCGAGGCCGGTCACGATCACGCAGCCGGCGCCGGCCTCCCGGCAGGCGATGACGCCGGCCAGACCCCGCTGCCCCGGGCCGAGGATGACCACCGTATCGCCCACCCTGGTGCCCGGCAGCTCCACCGCCCAGCGGAAACCGGCGCCCAGGGGGTTGAACAGCACGGCCAGCTCAACGGGGATATCAGGGGAGATGCGATGAACCAGGGAGTGCGGGTCCAGGTACATGTACTGGGCGTAGCCACCCCATAGGGAGGGTGGCGTGCTTGTGGAGATGTAGCCGTAACCGGATATGAAACCGCGGCTCCGACACAGCCGGTAGCGTCCGGCGACGCACTCCCGGCAATAGCCGCAGGGGAGCAACGCCTCAACCGCGACACGATCCCCTTGCTTGACGCCCCAGCGCCCGGCCGCCACATCGCCGATCTCCTCGATGACGCCCACAGGCTCGTGGCCGGGGATAACGGGAAACGGGGCTGGCAGCGCCCCCGCGTACTGTTCGTAGTCGCTGCCGCAGATGCCGCAGGCCTCCACCCGCAGGAGAGCGTCCTCAGCTCCTATCTCCGGCAGCGGAAACTCCGCGCTGCGCAGGCGGCGAGGCCCTTCCTGCACCACCGCCCGGGACGTGGCGCCCTTACTCACTTCCAGCTACGCTCCCACGGACCACAGACAGACAGCCACCCTCCTCAATCATGCCAATAGGAATGCACGAGGCCACAGTGCCGCTAGGATAGGCTCACCGGGCTCAGGCTGTCAATGCGGCGCCCATCGATGGCATACCGAATCCTCCGGCCTGGTTATGGCGTAACTCCTAGTGGTCAGGGCCCAGGGGTCGTGGCCCAGCAAAGAGGTAGGCAAGATGGCATGAACCCGTTCCAGGCCTGGTTTGAGCTGGCGTTGGAGACCGTCCAGCGGGAGTCGTACTACAGCATCTATCTCGCTGTTGTCGCCACCTGGTTCGCCTACATGGGCCTGCGCGGCCTGGTCTCGAAGGAGACGCGAGGGTTCGGCTGGCGGCGCGGGCCGGCCCTGGATCGGGAGGCGGAAGTGACTGGTCAGATATGGCTCGTTGTGGCGGCCACGCTCGGCGCGGCGGCGTTGCTCTTCAAGCTGACCTAAGCGGGCGTCATGGTGCGGAGGTTAGGGCTGGTCTTCGGGACGATGGCAGGGCTGCTGCCCTGGCTGCTGGCCCTGGGCATGGCGCTCATCATCGTCATCGTCTTCGCCCAGCGGTTCGGCATCTTTGGCCAGAAGATCGAGCTGCCGGGGAGTTCGGTGCTGGTCCCAACGGGCTCCGAGGGCCGCAGCGTCGAGGCGTTCACCTTCACCGCCCGCGACGGCATCCGCTCCATCGATAGCCCCAGCTTCCTGACCGCCCAGGAGGCGGAGGAGCGCGGCGAGATGGTGCCCACGGAGTTCGTTATCGGGATCAGCCTAAACGGGGAGAGCAAAGCGTATCCGGTCAACGTCCTAAGCCGCCATGAGATCGCGAACGACACGGTGGGTGGCATCGCCATCGCCGTCACGTTCTGACCGCTATGCTTCACCGGTCTCGTGTTTGACCGGCAGGTAGAGGGCCAAGAGCTCACCTTCGGCGTGTCCGGGAAGCTGATCATGAACAACCTGGTGATGTACGACCGCCAGACAGACTCTCTCTGGCTCCAGATAAGCGGCGAGGGTATCGATGGCCGCTTCAAGGGCGTCAGCCTCGTCAAAGTCCCGCACGTGCAGACCACCTGGGCCGCCTGGAAAGAGATGCACCCGGACACCCTGGTGCTGGACAAACGGGGCGGCTACGGCCGTGATCAGTACGAGTCGTATTACAACAATCCCGGCGCCGGCCCCCTGGGCCAGTCCCGAAGCGATGACCGCCTGCCGCCCAAGGAGCTGGTGCTGGGCTACATCTTCGGCGGCCGCGCCAAGGGCTACCCCTTCCGAACGCTCCTGGAGACGCCGGTGATCAACGACGCCTTCGCCGAACGCGAGCTGCTGGTGGTGTTCGACGAGCGCTCCCAGACGGGCCAAATCTTCCGGCGCGAAGTGGACGGGCGCACACTCACCTTCGATCTGATGTCGCTCAGCGATGGCGACGTGATCGTACGCGACCGGGAGACCGGTTCGACGTGGTCGGGCCTATCGGGGGAGGCGCTGGAGGGCCCACTGGCCGGCCGCACGCTCCAGCAGATGCCCGCCTTCTACGCCTTCTGGTTCGCTTGGAAGGACTTCTTCATCGAGGCCGAACTCTACGAGAAGCCGACTTCAAGCTGACCTGAGGCTTGTGTCGGACTGACGGCCGGCCCGGACGTGCGATAATCCAGTGTGATGCCACCTCGTCGAACCAAGATCATCGCCACCATCGGGCCCGCTACCCGGAGCGAGGCTGCGGTGCGCTCGCTCATCGATGCCGGCGTCGACGCCTTTCGCCTCAACTTCTCCTACGGCAGCCACGACGAGCACGCCGAGGCGTTCGACCTCATTCGGCGGCTGTCCCGCGACGCAGGCCGGCCGGTGGCCATCATGCAGGACCTCCAGGGGCCGAAGGTCAGGGTAGGGAAGCTAGCGAACGGGCCCTACCGGCTGGAGCCGGGTGACGAAACGACGTTCACGACCGATGACGTCAGAGGCGATGCCGCTTGCGTCCCGGTCAAGTACGCGGCGCTGCCGCAGGTTGTCAAGGCGGGCGACCGCATCCTGCTGGGCGACGGCGAGGCGGAGCTCAGGGTGGAGTCGGTCGCGGGGCCGGAGGTACGCGCCCGCGTGATCGAAGGCGGTGTCCTCAAGGAGAACCAGGGGATGCACCTGCCGGGCGTGGCCCTCAGGGAAGAGGCGCTCAGCGAGAAGGACCTGGCCGACCTCCGGTTGGGAGTCCAACTGGGTGTGGACTACGTCGCCCTCTCCTTCGTGCGCAGCGACGATGACGTTCGGCGCCTGAAGGAGCTCATCAAGGAGCAGGGGGCGCGTATCCCGGTCATCGCCAAGCTGGAGAAGAAAGAGGCGATTGAGGCCCTGGACGAGATCCTCGCCGCCGCCGATGGCGTCATGGTCGCCCGCGGCGACCTGGGTCTGGAGCTGGGCCCCGAAAAGGTGCCGCTCCTGCAGAAGCGGATCATCCGCCAGGCGAACCGGCGCGGGATCCTTGTGATCACCGCCACCCAGATGCTGGAGTCCATGACCAACAGCCCACGGCCGACTCGTGCGGAGGCCTCCGACGTGGCCAACGCCATCTTAGACGGAACAGATGCCGTAATGCTTTCCGCGGAGACGGCGGTGGGACGCTACGCGGCTCAGGCGGTGCGCATGATGGCCCGCATCGCCGAGGAGGCGGAGAGTGAGCCGGGAGACGGCCACGCCGAGGGGCGCCGGCTGAGCCACGCCCACGCCATGAGCCGCGCCGCCTGCGAGCTGGCCAACGACGTCCACGCCTCGGCCATCGTCGTCTTCACCCGCTCCGGCTACTCGGCCTACCTCGTATCGAAGGAGCGACCGACGATTCCGATCTTCGCATTCACACCCAGCAAGGCGGTGTCTCGACAACTGGCGCTATGGTGGGGCGTCACGCCGCTGGTCGCTGACTTCGCGCGCTCGGTCGAAGAGATGATCCCCCACACCGACCGCTATCTGGTGGAACAGGGCCTGCTACGAAAGGGGGACGTGGTAGTCGTCGCCCGCTGGTCACCTCTACGGGTACGGGCCAAGGTCTGGACGAACTTCGTTCAGCTCCATCGGCTGGCCACCAAGAGCGCTGACGCCAGACTCGCGACAGACTGACTCGCTGCTGGCGAACGCCCACTCGAAGAGCGTCACGGCGTCCTCGTAGATACTCGAACTGCCCAGCGCTGATACGATTAGGCGTCTACCCTCCCTCTCCGCCGCCGCCACGATAGTCTGTTGCGCCCCGTCCGTGTAGCCGATTTTTACCCCCAGCGAGTCCGGATACGAGTACACGAGCCGGTTGCCGTTCCACAGAAGCGGGCCGTCCCAGGCCGGCTGGTACGTGGTTGTACGGACAATGGCCGCCAGCTCCGGCTGCCTGATCAGCTCCCGCCCAAGCATGGCGATGTCGAACGCGGAGGTGTACTGGCCAAGCTCGTCCAGGCCGTGAGGGTTCGTGAAGTGGGTGTCGCTCAGCTCTAGCTGCTCCACCTTGTCGTTCATCAGATCGACGAAGGCAGTGGTGGTGAAGCCAACGTGTTCAGCGATAGCGATGGCGGCATCGTTACCGGAAGAGAGAAGCAGACCGTAGAGCAGATCGCGCAGGCTAAGCTGCTGTCCGGGCTCCAGCCCCATGACAGTCGAGTCTGTGGTGAGGGCAAGCTCCGCCCCATCCACCTGCACGTCAACGATCTCCGAGAGGTCAGCTCGCTCGGCGGCGACCAGCGCAGTCGCGATCTTGGTGAGGCTGGCAGGCGCCGATCTTTGACGCACGCTATCGCCGTACAACAACGCCCCGCACGGCTCCTCGATGATGACCGCCGACTGAGCAGTGATCGGAGGCGGCGCCGCGTCGCTGACGAAAGTCGAATCGTTCGGAGAGGGCGCGCAGGCGCCACCGGAAGTGCATTCTACCGAGGCGTAGACGGCGGGCGCGCAGCCTTCACTCCCTGGGCAGGCTGAGGAGCCGATAAGCTGTCCGCTACTGTCCTCCGTCAAGCGGGAAGCCAGGATCACGAAGCCTATCACCAGCGCCAGCGGAAGCAGGAGCAACCACTCTCGCTGCCTCGGGCGGTTGCGGCGCCGCGGATACCCGTATCTCCGTCTATCCATCTAACCTCTCTAGTTAAATGCAATCAACGTGCGTTTGGTTAATGGGATGAAGCCGCTATTGACACTAAGCTCCGAAGCGCCAACGATGCTTGGCTAACCTGGGATGGCCAGGGCGATGAGCCAGGCCAAACCGAAGCAGATAGGGAAGGTGACTATCCAGGCGGCCACGATATTGTAGGCGACGCCCCAGCGGACTGCGGAAAGGCGCCGCGTTGACCCAACCCCCATAATGGCGGTGCCGATGGTTTGGGTGGTGCTGAGGGGGATACCGAAGCGAGAGGTGATCGTCAGGGTGGCGGCTGCGGCCGTCTCGGCAGCGAATCCCTGGTACGTCTCCAGGTGCGTGATTCGCATGCCTAGCGTACGGATGATGCGCCAGCCGCCGGCCATGGTGCTAACGCCCAGCGTCCCCGCTCCCAGGAA
>CAJXNA010000102.1 GCA_913056415.1 uncultured Chloroflexota bacterium
GTAACGTTCTACGTTCAGGTCGACGATCCGCAGGCGTATCTGAGCAAGATCGAGGCCGCTGGAGGCAAGACCATCGTGCCGGTGACTGAGATCCCGGACATGGTGACGTTCGCCATGTTCGCGGACCCGGAAGGGAACATCGTCGGGCTGGTCAAGGAGTAGGGCATGCTCACCGGCATACACAGCGTGCTCATCTGGACAGAGGACGTCAGCCGCCTGTTACCGTTCTATCGGGATATCCTGGGTCTCAAACCACAGATGGAGAGCGAGGAGTTCGCCGTCTACCTGCTGAACGGACCCGGGCTGGTGATCGGGAAGCACAGCGAGGTGCAGGGCCGGTCGCGGGACCCCAATCGGGTGATGGTGAACTTCGCGGTGGACGATTGCCAGACGGAGTACGAGCGGCTGAGCGAACAGGGCGTGGAGTTCATCCGACCGCCTACGAAGGACGCTATCCACATCATCGCTACGTTCCGCGACCCCGATGGGAACACCCTCCAGCTCATGGAGGACCTGGAAGGCTCCCTAGCTTAGGTTTAGGGCCTTCCACCATCCGGAGCGGGGGTACTGAAGAGGGTGGCTGAGCTAGCCTCCTAGCGCGGCGGTCACCACCTGGATGACCGCAGAGTCCTGCCGTGACGGCACGGTGCGAGGGTCGAGCAGGAGGGCGTCGTTCTCGATGCGGGCTACCACCGGCGGGTCGCCGCGGCGCAGGCGACGGGCGAGGTCGCTGACGTAGCCGCCAGCGCCAGCGATGGCGACGAGCTTCGTGGGGAGGCTCTCCTCCGGCAGACTGCCGCCGCCGATCATCGAGCGGCCGTCCACGACCTTCGCCGGTTCGCCGATGCCGCGCGCCCAGCGCCGGGCCCGCCGCTGGACCTCCGCCAGGGGCGCTGCGATCATGCGCCAGACCGGCAGCTTCTCCAGCGCCTCGCCGCGCAGGTAGTGAAGCAGTGTGGCGGTAAGAGCAGCGATGCTGGCCTTGTCCATGCGCACGGCGCGGGCCAGGGGATGGCGGTGCAGCCGCTCCACCAGCTCGCGGCGGCCGATGATTACGCCCGCTTGGGGGCCGCCGAGGAGCTTATCGCCGGAGAACATCGCCAGGTCAACACCGGCTGCCATGCTCTCCTGCACCGTCGGCTCCGGGGCGAGGCCGAACTGAGTCGTATCCAGAATGCAGCCGGAGCCCAAGTCGTCCAACAGGAGGAGGCCGTGCTCATGGGCGAGCCGGGCCAGGTCACTGATGGCGGGCGTCTCCGTGAAGCCAACGATGCGGAAGTTGCTGGCGTGGACGCGCATGACGGCCACGGTGTCCGGCGTTAGGGCGGCCTCGTAGTCGCGCAGGTAGGTCCGGTTGGTGGTGCCCACCTCAACCAGCCGCGCGCCGGACTGCCGCATCACGTCGGGGATACGGAAGCCGCCGCCGATCTCCACCGCCTGGCCGCGGGAGACGATCACCTCACGGTCGCGGGCGAGGGAGGAGAGGGCGAGGAGCAGGGCCGAGGCGTTGTTGTTCACCGCCATCGCGGCGTCCGCCCCGGTGAGCTGCCTCAGCAGGGGTTCCAGGTGCACGAAACGAGAGCCCCGCTCGCCGGCCTCCAGGTCGAACTCCAGGTTGGAGTAGCCGCCGGAGACGGCGACCATGGCCGCGATCGCGTCCTCGGATAGCGGCGCGCGGCCCAGATTAGTGTGAATGATGACGCCGGTGGCGTTGATCACCGGCCGTAGGGAGGGACGAAGCACGACTTCAGCCAGCCCCAGCACGGACTCCACCAGCTGGTCCTCAGTGGGGGCGGGCCGGCCGGCGGCGACGGCGGTGCGGGCGGTCTCCAGCGCCTGACGGGCGAGCTCGGTGATCACGGGGCGCTCACCCTCGCCGAGCGGGCGGAGACGCTCGTCCGCCAGCAGGCGATCGACGGAGGGGAGGGCGCGGTAGGGGTTATCGGTGGTCATAGCGAAACTGTGAGGCAATTTTACCATATCTGCGATAGGATTCAGCACCGCGCATTGAAATGTGTGGCTTGCACGACGGAACCGTCGAATTGCACCGGCAGGCGGCTTTCAGTCAGACTGGCTGGTATAAACCTCACCGCCCTTCCTTGACCCTCCCTGGACGAGACCCCTAAGATGAGGCCAGGATGAGGAACACTACCAACCTGCGAATCCCCGGACCCACGCCTGTGCCCGCGGAGATACTTGAGGCCGTAGGCCGGCCGATGGTGAACCACCGCGGCCGCGAGTTCGCCGCGCTCGTCCAGCGGGTGACGGAGCGGCTGAAGGAGTTCTACCTCACGAAGGGCGAAGCGTTGGTGCTGAGCGCCTCCGGCACCGGCGGCATGGAGGCGGCGGTGGTGAACACGCTCTCCCCCGGTGATAAGGTGCTGGCGGTGAGCATAGGCTCCTTCGGCGACCGGTTCGCCGCCATCGCGGAGACGTACGGGGCGCAGGTCACAGCGCTCGCTTACGAGTGGGGCCAGGCAGCCGATGCGGAGGACGTTCGCAAGGCGCTGGCCGCCGAGCCGGAGATCAAGGCCGTCCTGGTCACGCACAACGAGACCTCCACCGGCGTGACCAATCCTCTGGAAGAGATTGCTAAGGTGGTGCGAGAGTCGGACCGGCTGCTGATAGTGGACGCCGTGAGCAGCCTGGGCGCGATACCTTTGGACATGGACGGTTGGGGGCTGGACGTGGTGGTCACCGGCTCGCAGAAGGGGTGGATGGTACCGCCCGGCCTAGCTTTCGTCTGTCTGAGCGAGCGGGCCTGGAAGGCGAACGAGTCGGCGCGCATGCCTCGTTTCTACCTCGACCTGGCCAGGGCCAGAGATATGCTGCAAAAGGGCCAGACGCCGTGGACGCCTGCGATGTCCATCTTCTTCGGGCTGGACATCGCGTTGGAGAGGATGGAGGCGGAAGGGCTGGAGAGCATCCACGCCCGCCACGCCAACATCGGCGGCATGGTGCGGGAGGGTGTGAAGGCGCTGGGCCTGGAGCTGCTGGCTAGTGACGAGCGATACGCTTCCAATACGGTCACGGCCATCAAATGCCCTGGGGGTGTGGAGGTCAGCGCCCTGCGCACGATGCTGGAGGACGAGCACGGGGTGGTGCTTGCCGGAGGGCAGAGCAAGCTGTCCGGTAAGATCTTTCGTATCGGCCACCTGGGGCTTGTGAGCGAAGACGACATCCGCAACGCTCTGGATGCTCTGGCCGAGGTCCTGCCTCGGGTGGGCTATAGCACCCCTGTCGGCCGATAGGCGCTTGCCTAAGATGACCGCGCACGTCCTGGTCTGCGATCCGATTGCCGAGGACGGGATCACGCTCCTCAAGCGGTTCGGCGCCGAGGTAGACGTTAGGACGGGCCTCACAGCCGATGAGCTACGGGCGACCGTGAATCGCTACGAGGCGCTCATCGTTCGCAGCGAGACGCATCTGACGCGGGTGGTGATAGAGGCAGCGGGCAAGCTCCAGGTGATAGGCCGGGCCGGCATTGGAGTGGACAACATCGACGTTCAGGCGGCCACCGAGAAGGGCGTTGTGGTGGTGAACGCGCCCACCGGGAACATAATCTCGGCGGCGGAGCACACGATCGCACTGATCCTGGCACTGGCGCGGCACATCCCGGAGGCCAATGCTTCCCTCAAAGGCGGCCGCTGGGAGCGCAAGCGGTTTCTGGGGCTTGAGGTGCGCGGCAAGACGCTGGGCATCATTGGTCTGGGGCAGGTAGGGTCGGAGGTGGCGCGAAAGGCGCGCGGGCTGGAGATGCGGGTGGTGGCTCACGATCCGTTCGTTACGGATGAGCGGGCTCGTTCGCTGGGTGTCGAGCTTATCTCGCTTGAGGAATTACTTCGGGAGTCGGATTTCCTGACGATACACACCACTCTGACCGAGGGGACGAGGCACCTCCTTGGGGAGGAAGAGCTGCGGCAGATGAAGCCAACGGCGCGCATCATCAACACCGCCCGCGGCGGCATCGTAGACGAAGGGGCGCTGGATGCGGCGCTGAAGGACGACCGGCTGGCCGGCGTTGCCTTAGACGTGTTCGAGACGGAGCCGTTGACCAGCCATCCGCTGTTCGAAAACGAGAAGGCGGTGGTCACGCCCCACCTGGGAGCGTCGACGGCGGAGGCGCAGGAGCGCGTCGCCGTGGACGTCGCGGAGCAGATCATCGCCGTGTTCAAGGGCGAGCCGGCGCAGTATGCGGTGAACGCGCCTCTCATCTCGGCGGAGACGTACACCTATCTGGCGCCTTACGTGCCGGTCGCATCCACAACCGGGTCGCTGGCGGTGCAGCTTTGCGAGGGGCAGATGGGGGAGATTGAGGTTGACTACTCGGGTGAGATCGCCCAGCACGACGTGACGCCCCTCAAGGCGGCGATCGTGGGCGGCTTGCTGGCGCCCATCAGCGAGGAGCACGTCAACGTAGTGAACGTGGATATCGTGATACAACGGCGAGGCATGGAGATGACGGAGGTGCGGAGCCCTTCGCACGACATCTACTCCAGCCTGATCACGGTACGTGTCTCCACCAGCGGCGGCGAGACGAAGGTCTCAGGCACTTTGGCTCCCGATGGGCCGCATATCGTCCTCATAGATGACTTCTGGGTGGACATACCGCCCGGGGAGGGCTACCTGCTAGTGTGTGAGAACCGCGACCGGCCCGGTATGATCGGCACTATCGGAACGCTGCTGGGGCAGTTCGACGTGAACATAAGCTTCATGAACGTGGGCCGGCACGAGAAGCGAGGCACAGCCCTGATGGTGATCACCCTGGACGAGGCGCTGACGCCGAAGCAGTTGGACGAGGTGCGCAAGGTCCCGGACATCTTCTCGGCGAAGCTGGTGCGGCTGTAGCGGCGGCTAGGGGCCGAATAGGGGGTGGAACAGGAGCCCCGTCGGTATCTTCGGGTAGAAGAAGGTCGACTTTTGGGGCATCCGCTCTCCCCCATCGGCGATGGCCATGACCCGCTGTGGTGAGATAGGGTTAAGGAGCACAGCGTATCTGGCCCGTCCCTGCCGCACCTCCGCCACGGCTCTCTCAGCGTCCTCGCCGTACCAGACCGTTCGGATGTCCTCAAGCTGGACATTATTCAGGCCAAGGGTGTGACGGAGGATAACGTTGGTGGCGATGGCGGCATCGAGGCGGCGCCAGGTGGGGGAGCGCTCGCTGGGGAGGTAGGGCTCGGCGGCCTCAGGATCGAGCAGGGTGAGGAGGTAGAAGTCCGGCGAGTCGGCTGCGACCAGGCCGAAGCTGTTCACCATGCGACCGCGGTCAGCCATATCGCGCAGCAGGTCGGCCAGGGAAGGCCGGCTCTCGACCTCGAACAGGGTATCGAGGAGCTTAAGGACCTTCTCCACCGGCAGATCGACGTCCACCAGACGGTGTATGGGCAGCACGAGCAGACCGGGGTCATCGGCCGCGGCCAGGGCGACAAGGACGAAGCTCTCGCGCCCATCGCCGGCCTGACGTTCCTCGCTATAGGCGAGGGCGGTCTCGTAGCGGTGATGTCCATCAGCGACGTACAGCTTCTCCTTCTGGAGTCCGCGGCTGATGGTGGCGACTACATGGGGATCGTCGATACGCCAGAGGCTGTGAGCGAACCCGTATTCGTCGCTGAACTGGACGGTTGGCTCGACGCTGGCGGCGCGGGCGACGAGCGGGACGACTTGCTGCCGCGAATCGGGGTAGACGAGGAAGATAGGGCTGGTGTTCAGGCGCAGGGAGTGCAGCAGCTTGAGGCGGTCTTCCTTGGGCGCGCGGAAGGTGCGCTCATGGGGGAGCACTGTGCCGCTGTCCCAGGGCTCCAGGCGCAGGCGGCCGAATAGGAGGCGTCGCCGGTAGCTCTCCCCGCCGTGTGCGAACTCTTGCTGATATGCGTAGAACGCCGGCGTCTCATCACGCACCAGGGTGCCCTTGTCAAGCCACTGACTCAGGGTCTTCGCCGCCGCCTTATAGGGATCTCCCTTCTCCTTGGGCAGCTCCAGCCGCACGGCGTTGTGGGGGCTGCGGTCGTAGAGGCGGCGCTGCTCCTTGGGAGCGATCGTATCGAAGGGGGGGCAGACGACGCGGGCGAGATCGACATCGGGGGCGTAGCGGATGGCTTCAAGCGGCTGAACGTCGGCCACGGAGCGATGATAGCACCCCGCGATTGCCCCAGGCCAGAACCGCCCCTAGAATGTCGAAGCGAGGAGCCCATTGACCCACCACTGCACGTTCTGCGAGATCGTCGCCCACCGGGAGCCGGCCGAGGTTTTGTACGAGGATGATGAGGTGATGGTGTTCCGCAACCGGCTGCACTGGGTGCCGGTGATGCTGCTGGCGGTGCCCAAGGCGCACAAGACTCAGGCCGAGCTGTGGCGGGAGATGGGACACGTGGGGGAGGTGGCGGTACGCATGGGGCAGGAGCACTGCCCCAACGGGTTTCGCCTGCTGGCCAATTTCGGCTACGAGGCGATGCAGAGCCAGGAGCACGGCCACGTCCACATCCTGGGCGGGACGTTTCTGGGGGAGTACGTCTAGGGGAACCGCTCCGCAGTAGCAGGGAGAACGATGCCGGCCTGGGCCAGGGCTGCCTTCTGGACCTCAAACAGGGAGCGGATGCCGCCTTCAGCCAGGCTGAGCAGCTCGTCCATCGCCTGACGGGTGAAGGGGTGGCTTTCGCCGGTGCCCTGGACCTCCACCAGCTCGCCCTCTTCGGTCATCACCACGTTGAAGTCTACCTCTGCGCCGGCGTCCTCCTCGTAGTTCATGTCAAGCATTGGTATATCTTCGATAACGCCGGCGCTGGTGGCCGCCACGGCGCAGCGCAGCGGGAACGCGGGGAGAGAGCCGTCCTCGGTTAGCTTGTGCATCGCCTGCGCGAGGGCGACATAGGCACCGGTGATCGCCGCCGTGCGGGTGCCGCCATCCGCCTGGATAGCGTCGCAGTCCACGATGAAGGTACGTTCCCCGAGCAGGTCTAGCTGGCAGATGGAGCGCAGAGAGCGGCCGATCAACCGCTGTATCTCGGCGGTGCGGCCGCCGGTGCGGGTTCTCTCGCGTCGGGTAAGATCGGAAG
>CAJXNA010000103.1 GCA_913056415.1 uncultured Chloroflexota bacterium
TTCCCCCGTCCAGAGGGTAGCCGGGCAGCATGTTGAACACCCCGAACGCGCCGTTAACTATCGCCAGATAGAGAGCGACGGCGGCAGGTGGGCTGCCCCCCACACCGCTTAGGTGAGCGACGAGGGCAGCGATACCGAAGGCGCCCGCCAGGATGAAGCTAACGAGAGGGCCGACGATAGCGACGCGGAACTCCTGCCCCGGTGTCTCAGGCTCACTGCCCAGGGCAGAAACCCCGCCGAAGATGAACAGGGTGATGCTCTTTACCGGCAGCCCTTCTCGCTTGGCCACAAGGGAGTGGGCGAGCTCATGCAGAAGGATGGAGGCGAAGAAGGTCAGAGCGGACACCACGGCGGCTGCCCAGCGCTGGCCACTGGTCCAGTCCCCGTACTCGTCTTTGAAGAAGCCCTGGGAGAGCCACCACGTCAGCAGGACGAAGATGGCGAGCCAACTCCAGTGCACGAGGATGTCGATCCCGAAGACGCGAAGCAGCCGGTAGGAACCTCCCACTACTGCTCCTCTCCGGGGGCCTCAGCCAGCCTCACCAGGAGGTAAGACAGTGGAGAACGGCGCACTACGCCCTCGGTCACGTTGGCTTCTCTCAACCTCTCTCCGCTTGAATTGTAGCATAGGCCTGCCGAGGGGGATTAGGGCTATTGAGGGCCTTGTCCATGTCGTCGTGGCGTACCCGGCGATGGTCGCTGAGGAGCGGATGGGCCCAGTAGCGTTCGAAGCTGGTCATCGCTGAGGCCGTCCACCTGCACCAGCTTGTCTCGCGATGTAGCGCCGCGCACAACGCTGAGACTGGCGCGGGGGAGCCCGAGGTGGCTGGCAAGCAAGCGAATGACGGCCTCGTTGGCTCGGCCCTTCTCCGGCCGCGCCCGCACCTTTAGTCGCAGCGACTGTCCCTGCCAGCCGGCGATTCCTTCTTCGCTGGCACCCGGTGTGACATGCAGCTTGAGACGCGCCATCCGTAATGCTCCAATGGGGGGTTTTTGCTATTATAGCGGCGCTATGCCGAATACGCCCGAACGGCCGCCGGACGGCCATGAGAAGCTCTGTGGGCTGGAAAGATGAGCGAGCCGGAACCCAGGTATTATTACTCCCAGCGGCTGAAGCTACACTACGCCGTCTGGGGTGATGAGGGCAAGCCGCCTCTTATCCTTATCCACGGTGGCCGTGACCACTGCCGCAACTGGGATCGTGTCGCCCTCGCCCTAAACGACCGCTACACGATCTACGCCCCAGACCTGCGCGGTCACGGCGATAGCGACTGGGCGCTAGGCAGCATGTACAGCCTGCCGGAGTTTGTGCTTGACATCGCTACCCTGGTCGCTGAATTAGGCGAGGACCCCCTGACCGTCATCGGCCACTCGCTGGGCGGGGCCATCGCTCTCCAGTACGCGGGGACGTTCCCGGATCGCGTGCGAAAGGTGGTGGCGATCGAGGGGTTGGGGCCGCCGACGATCGAGCATCAGCCGGCTCACCTGCGCATGCGCCACTGGATAGATCATATGCATGAGATGGAGCGCCGCCAGCCCAGGCGGTACGCGTCCGTAGAGGACGCTACACGTCGGATGCTGGAGGCGAACCCGCACCTTAGTGCCGAGATGGCGCACTACCTTACGCTGCACGGCACCCGTGACAACGATGATGCCACCCTCTCCTGGAAGTTCGATAACTATGTGCGTATCCGTTCCCCTTACGAGTTCAACCTGGAGGACGCTCAGGACATCTGGTCGCGGATTCAGGTGCCGGTGCTCCTGATTAAAGGGGCAGAGAGCTGGGCACCGGACCCGGAGAAATCCGGCCGGGCGGTGACGCTACGGAACTACCAATCCGTTACCATTCAGGATGCGGGCCACTGGGTACATCACGACCAGCTGGACCGGTTCCTGGTAGTCGTTACGGAGTTCCTGAGGGAGTAGGCACTGGTGCCAAGCACGGTGTGGTCCAGCCGTGCGTCTGCGTCCCTCGGGATTTAGGATGAGCCGCTGGCATCCCAAGACTCGCCGATGGTCGGGACGCGGCCATCCGCTGCGACAGCATCCCTAGCGTCAGGAGAGTCGTGGGGGGCGATGAGTCCGGCGCGCTCCACCTCCAGGAAGGTATGCACTGCTTCGGGGTCGAACTGGGTGCCGGAGTTGCGGACGATTTCATCGATAGCATCCTGGTGGGAGCGGGCACGGCGGTATGGGCGGTGGGAAGTCATAGCGTCATAGGAGTCGACGACGGAGAAGATGCGTGCGCCGATGGGGATATCTTCACCCTTAAAGCCACGGGGGTAACCGTTACCATCGTGGCGCTCATGGTGAGAGTGGATGATCTCAGCAGCGTGCTGCAGCGCCTCAATGCCAGCCACGAGCTCGTAGCCGAGACGGGGATGACGCCGCATCTCCACCCACTCCTCGTCTGTAAGGGGGCCGGCTTTGGTCAGCACCGCGTCAGCGACGCCGATCTTTCCGATGTCGTGCAGGGCAGCGGCCTGCTCGATCCGCTTAACATCAGGCTTGGCCAGTCCCATCTCCTCGGCCACCAGGCCGGCCATGCGGGCAACACGCTGGGAATGGCCCTGAGTGGCGCTATCGCGCATGTCCAGGGCGTTGCAGAGCACCTGCATGATGGACTGATACTCCCGGCTGGTCAGACGGAGGTTTTCGAGGGCAAGACCGATCACAGCGCCGATCGACTCCAGGAGCTTGCGATCGCGCAGGTCGCTTGAGGAACGGTCGGCGATGAGGAAGAGCACCGCAATTACGCGATCCAGAGCGGTGAGGGGCACGGCTGCCACCCAGCGATGCTGGTCTGACAGGCTCGCCCAGTGGGGAACATCCTTTGCCTCGAGGAGGACGGCTCGACCGTCCATGATATCGGAACCGAATGGCGTACCATCGAGAGCGACAGCCCCTACACCCAGAAACTCCAACGAAAGGCCGTAGCTGCACACCGGGATGGTATGCCTCTCCTCGTCCAGCCAGGCGAGGATCGCGGCACGGGCGTCCGTCCACCCGGCGACGAGGCGGATGGAGAGATCGCAGGCCTCCTGCAGATCATGCGCAGCGCCAAGCTCTACAGCTAGGATGTTGGGATAGGCGCTCTGCTTGCGGAGCTTAATCATGTACCAGAACGTGCCTTCGATGGCGGCCGTGGCGATGACCAAACCAACG
The DNA here is from genome assembly GCA_913056415.1 of uncultured Chloroflexota bacterium. GTDB lineage: Bacteria > Chloroflexota > Dehalococcoidia > SM23-28-2 > RBG-16-64-32 > JADFNQ01. Next base: position 3,166 of record CAJXNA010000103.1, read on the forward strand.
CCGTACCCGACGCTTAGCTGGAGGACGCTGAAGGCCAGGAAGTAGTAGTACAGGAAAAGGGGCAGGGTGATAGCCAGGTACACCCCAACCTGCACCCAGCGTTTGACGACGAGCACCTCGCGTGTGGGATCGGGGAGTCTGTTGCCGCGCTGGGATCTCATGACTGGAGGACTTCCGATTTGAAAACGTTCTCGCCGGGGCGCCGAGACACCTCGGGGATATCCATCGCCAGCCCCTGCGTGTGGTAGACACGATTGACGGGTTTCAGCGCGATTTTGACGGCGTCTGAGCGCAACGCAACGGCTGCAGTGAAGGCGTAGAGCGCCATGGTCGGGAACACTATCGTATCGACGACGAACGCTATCTGGCCGATATCCCGAAGGCTAACCGCAAGCCAACCGACCAGCAGAACGCCTGCTCCAACGATTTGCAGCATCCAGCGAGTACCGCGAACCTGTTTTGCGTCGCTGCTGGTCGGGACCTCTAAGGCCTCGGCAGGGCTAAAATCGCTTGGTTTAGTCATGCTGACTTCAGTAAACGCGTGTGTAATCTACCTAGGCTGATTTTATGGCTTGAATCCACAGATTCAGACGCTATCTGGAAACGTGTTGTTACAGGAATCAGAATTCTTTCATACCGTGAGTCGCTGCTGTTGAAGGGTCTCATCTACGGTTATACAATTCAGGCGGTGCGGGCCCGTAGCTCAAGGGCAGAGCGACCGGCTCATAACCGGTTGGTTGGAGGTTCGAATCCTCCCGGGCCCACCATTACCGTTACGCAATGGTGCAGACAGAAGGAATCGCCGAGTATCTCCAGAGCCACATCGCCGGCGGCGCCTCCCGCTAAGGGGATTGACCGGCGTGGCTAACGGCGCAGGTGCCAATTGATGGCTGAAGGAATGGCAAAGCCAAGGCTGGTTGCCGATCCCTCAATGGCGGACGGCCGGTGGTTCACCAAGGTGCTTCAGCACGCCGGTGTGCTGGGTGAGGCAGCCGTGGCTCAGGTTGAGCGCCAGCAGATTGGGACGGGGCTGATCGGGCAGAACGTCGCGTTCTCGCTCACGTACGACAGACCCGCACCTGACGCGCCTACGAGTGTGGTGGGTAAGTTTCCTTCGCCGGAACCGCAGAGGCGAGCGACCGCAAAGGCGTTGCGTCTATACGAACGCGAAGTTCGGTTTTACCAAGAGATCGCCGGCACGGTGGATGTCCGCGTTCCCGCCTGCTATCTCGCTGACATCGATCTGAAAACCTGCGACTTCGTGCTGCTATTCGAGGATCTTCGCCCCGCAGTACAAGGTGATCAACTCGCTGGATGCAGCCTCGACGAGGCGATGCTAGCGATGGATGAGCTTGCAGGACTGCACGCTTCCCGTTGGGGCGACCCGACGCTGGCGAACATTGAGTGGCTGGGCCAATTCGATGACGCACAATCGCATGAAATGATCCGAAGCATGTACCAGGGCCTATGGCCGGGCTTCGCCGCGCATTACGGGCCCTCACTCCCCTCCAGTGCGCTCGCGCTCGGCGAGGCGTTCGGCGCCTCACTCAGTGATTGGCGGCGCACATGGACACGGCCCTGCTGTGTCACGCATGGGGACTACCGTCTGGACAACATGATGTTTGGCACCGATGAGGGCGGCTACCCGCTCACAACCGTCGATTGGCAAACCGTCGGCCACGGGCCGGGAATCTTGGACGCAGCATACTTCATTGGCAACGGACTCCGAGTGCCCGACCGCCGCGAACATGAGATGGACTTGCTGAAACGGTATCACGATGGGCTTGGCGATCGGGGCGTAGAGGGCTACGAGTGGAACCGGTGCCTCGTCGATTACAAGCGCGCGACGTTGGCTGGCGTTCTCTTGGCGGTTATCGCCTCGCAGATCGTCGCCTCTGATGAGCGCGGTGATGCGATGTTTGCGGCCATGGCGGAGCGGCACTTCGCACACGCCATCGACAATCAAGCCGGTGACATCCTGACCCGTCGGTAGGGGTTCTCACGAGGCCTTCACCTTTAGCCCAAAGCGTACTAAGGCACCTCAAACGCCGTGGGAAAGGGCCGAGGCGGTCGGACGCGTACCGGCATCTGCGGGAGGTGGCAACGCGTGGCTGGTCTTTCTGGGACGTGTTTAGCTTTCGTGAAAGGATGGCGCAGTACCGCGCCACGGGAGCCTAACGCAACCGCCCGCCGCCGTTCCGTGGTAATATCAGTGCCAGCTATGCCTGCAGATGAATGGCTCGAACGCACCAGGCAGACGCTGGCGGACTATATACCGCGTCGCCTGGAGTGCGGCAACGCGACCCCTGCCGCCATCCTCGTTCTGATCTATGACCGAGATGGCGAGGCTAATGTAGTGTTCACTGAACGCACCCATCAGGTCGAGCACCATAAGGGCCAGATATCTTTCCCGGGCGGCGCCTGTGACGACGAGGACGATTGTCTGGAGTCGACCGCCCTGCGGGAAACCGCAGAGGAGATCGGCGTGCAGCCGGAAGACGTGGAGATCATCGGGCAGTTGGACGATATGCTTACCATCAGCAACTTCCACGTCACACCCTATGTCGGCATACTGAAGACGAACTCCGAGTACCCGTTTGTGATCAACAGCCACGAGGTAGCGCAGGTGGTCCAGGTACCGCTGCCTCACCTGGTGGACGAGCGCAACATGGAGCTTGAGGTGCGCCAGCACAAAGGGAAAGAGGTGCTGGTACCGGCCTATACTTACGAGGAACACCGGATCTGGGGAGCCACAGCCCGCATGCTGCGTCAGTTCCTGGAGCTGCTCGCCTGACGGTGCCCGCCAAAGAAGCACGATCGCCGGGGGCCGTTCGCCGAGAGGAGAACGGCCCCCCCTGTAGACGCTGTGGCAACCACTCCTGGGACGTAGAGCACCACCCCAAGGCCCGCCTGCGCTGGCTGGCCGAGACACTCGTCGCCGTGCCGGACGTATGGATCTTCCAGAGCGAGTCCGGTGGTTGGCCTAAGAAGCAGTATGAAATCTGGGTTTGCCTCAACTGCGGCCGCCGCGCGCGGGTCTGAGTATTGCGTCTGCTTCTAATCCGTCACGCGGAATCTGTGGGCAACCGTGAACTGCGGCTCCAGGGGCAGGCGGAGTTTCCCCTTACGGAGCGCGGCCGCCGCCAGGCGGAGGAGCTGGCAGCTTCGCTGGCAGAGCGACAAGTCATCGCTGTGTACAGCAGCCCCATCAGACGGGCGCTGGACACGGCGGAGGCGATCGCGAGCCCCCTCGGGCTGACGGTGGAGGTTCAGGCGGCGCTACAGGAGTACGACTTCGGCAAGCTGTCCGGTCTTACCTGGCCGGAGATACGGGAACAGCGCCCCCAGCTCATCGAGCAGCTGCTGAGCGACAGTGCCGATTACCCGGACTACCCCGGCGAGGAAGGGCGCGAGCCGTTTCGGCAGCGGGTGTGCGAAGCGCTGTGGGCCATCTCCGAGCGGCACGCTGAAGAGGAGTCGGTCGCGGTAGTGACCCACGCAGGGCCTGTCGCGGTGTTCCTGCTGGACGTGCTCCAGCGAGGCTACCATAGGCCGATGCCGTTCACGCTCGATAACGCCTCAGTGACAATGGTGGAGATCGCTGAGCCCCAGCCCGTCCGGCCTCGGGCCGTACTTGTTGGGCTGAACGATACCTGCCATTTAGCCACCGTCTAGGTCAGAAGAAAACGGAGGCCGGGACGAACCCGGCCTCCGTGCCATGTGCAGCGCGCGTCTCACTCAGATTTAGGCTGTCACCTCCGACGACTCCGCGCCTTCGGGCATCCACTGCCCAAGCCCGCCGAAGCCACCCGGACGCCGATGTGGTCTGCCCTCGCCGCTGAGGATACTGTCGATGTTTTCCTCGGTGCGCTGGAAGATGTCGT
>CAJXNA010000104.1 GCA_913056415.1 uncultured Chloroflexota bacterium
GCTCCGTGTCACCCCTCCGTCCCGCCGAGGACGCGGTCGTCCTGTATACTGATGGCCTAACACTTGAGAAAGTTGTGCAGCGGCTGATGGAGATCGTTGAGGGTTCAGAGTGAGGAACCTGTTCCATGCCGTGTACTACTGGGTCAACGTCAAGACCTGGGTGCGCCTGCTCATCCTGCTGGCCGTCAAGCGCGACATCCAGGGCCTCCAGCATATCCCTCGCAAAGGGGCTCTGATCCTGGCCAGCAACCACCTCAACGTGGGGGATCCCTCTGTGCTCACCGGAATCACGCCACGGCGCATCGCCTGGCTGACCAAGCAAGAGCTGTTCGATATCCCCGTGTTCGGCATCCTGTACCACCTGTTCGGCTGTATCCCGGTGCGGCGATTCCAGGCTGACCTGCGAGCGCTGAGGCAGTCCCAGGAAGCGCTGCGACGCGGCCTGGTGCTGGGCATGTTCCCCGAAGGCACACGGAGCGGCGAGAACGGTCTGGGGCGGGGCGAGCCCGGCGCGGCGCTCATCGCCATGCGCACCAACACGCCCATCTTGCCGGTCGCCATCTGGGGCACGGAGGGCATCAAGCTGCCGCGCGATTTCTTTCGGCGGACAGAGGTCCACATCCGCTACGGGGAGCCGTTCTACCTGCCCAGACCGGAGCGGCTCACCAAGGAGGCGGTGGAAGAGGGAGCCGAGATCATCATGAGGCGAATCGCAGAGCTATTACCCCAGAGGTACCATGGGGTATACGCTGATACAGAGCCACGAGCGATCGCAACCAAAGGGGCAACACAGTAACGATGGAGATACTCCTGGCCAAGGATATGGGCTTCTGCTGGGGCGTCCGCCGCGCCATCGACATCATGGAGAAGGCGACGGAGGAGCGAGGCGAAATCGTAAGCCTCGGACCCATAGTCCACAACCCACAGGTGGTGCGTGAACTGGAAGACAAAGGAGTGCGCTCCGCCAACAAGCCCCCGTACGACAACTCTCTGCCCGTGGCGATCACCGCCCACGGCGCGGGCCCAGAGGTGCTTCAAGAGGCACGAGCGCGGGGCGCGGAAGTGATCGACACCACTTGCCCTATCGTCACCCGTTCTCAGCGCTGGGCCAAGAAGATGGCGGAGGCCGGCTTCACGGTCGTCATCTTCGGTGACGCCCGCCACCGCGAGGTTAAGGGTGTCCTCGGATGGGCCGGCTCACACGGCCTGGCCCTAAAAGACGGAGACCCTATCCCAGATGATCTACCGTCGCGCCTAGCCATCATATCCCAGACCACACAGAGCCCAGAGCGCTTCGCCGACTTCGTTTCCAGACTAATGCGGGAACATGTAGATGCGATCAGTGAGCTGCGGGTCATCAATACCCTCTGCGATGTTACGTCAAGCCAACAGGCGGCCGCCAGCGAGTTGGCGGAGGAGGTTGACCTGATGATAGTGGTAGGCGGCCATAACAGCGCCAACACTAAGCATCTACTGGAAGTCTGCCGTGAGGAGGGGGCCAGCGCCTATCACGTAGAGTCTCCGGATGAGGTAAAGGCGGAATGGCTGAAGGGCTGCAAACGGGTCGGCGTTACAGCGGGCGCCTCGACACCGGACTCCACCGTGGAAGCGGTGGTCCGCCGCATCCAACGCCTTGGCGCGGAACTGGAAGGCGCACGCAGTCGCCGCTAATTCCGAGGTGGGCATAACCCCAGCCATCGCCTGACGTTACTTGCTAGAGAACGCCCGACAGTAAGGGGGTTTGGCCTATGTGTGGAATCATGGGATACGTGGGTTCCCGCCCCGCAGGCCCGATCCTCATCGATGGGCTGGGGCGGCTGGAGTACCGTGGCTATGATAGCGCAGGCATCGCCGTCCTTGCTGAGAACGGCGGCCTCTCCATCCACAAGCGAGTCGGCAAGCTGGAGACGCTGGCCTCTGCCATCGCCGACCGTTGGCCCAATGGACACGAAGGCATAGGCCACACTCGCTGGGCCACCCACGGCAAGCCCAGCGACATCAATGCTCACCCCCACGCCGACTGCACCGGCGACGTGGCTGTCATCCACAACGGGATCGTGGAGAACTACCTGGAACTCAAGACGGAGTTGGCGACGGCTGGACACAGCTTCTCCTCGGAGACGGACACCGAGGTTATCCCCCACCTTCTTGAGCATTACCTCGGCGAGAACGAGGACCTAGTGACGGCCCTTAGGAAGACGATCGGGCGCTTGGAAGGCGCGCACGCCATCGTAGCGATGAGCCGCCAGCACCCGGGGACGCTTGTGACGGCGCGAGTGGGTAACGCGGGGGGCGTGGTCATTGGTTACGGCGGCGGCGAGAACCTGCTGGCCAGCGACCTGCCTGCTCTTCTTCCTCACACCCGCCGCGTGGTGTTCCTAAACGACAGGGAGGTGGCCCAGGTCACGGCAACCAACGTTACCTACTGGGACAGCGAAGGACGGCCTCTAGGGAAAGAGCCACATGAGGTCCCGTATGACCCCGTATCCGCGGCCAAGGGGCAACATAAGCACTTTATGCTCAAGGAGATCGTAGAGCAGCCGGAGTCCATTCTCGATACCATACGAGGCCGCGCCCAGTTCGACACGCCAGCCGTCCAACTGGAGGATATCCCCCTCAGCAAAGAGCAGCTCGCCAAGGTGCGGAGAGTGGTTTTTGTGGGGATGGGGACCAGCCTCCACGCGGCTATGATCGGCCGTCACTACATGGAGCGCATCGCGGGGATACCAGCGGAGGTGGACAACGCCTCCGAATACCGCTACCGCGCGCCCATCATTGGGCCTGACACGCTAGTCGTATCGGTGAGCCAGTCCGGGGAGACGGTGGATACGTTAGCTGCCATGGCGGAGGCGAAACGACAGGGTGCGCTGCAGATCACCATCTGCAACGTCGTAGGCAGCCAGGCCACACGCGTCGCCGATGGCGTAGTGTACACCCGCTGCGGCTTGGAGATCGGCGTCTGCAGCACCAAGACATTCACCGCCTCGGTGACGGCGTTGTACCTGCTCGCCTGCTATCTGGGTCAGGCGCGCGGTCTAATCGATCAAGAGCGGATGGGCGGGCTCCTGGAACCGCTCGCACGGGTGCCTTACTTGGCCGGCGAGATGACCAAGCGGGAGGCAGAGTTCGAGCGGCTGGCCCACCAGTTTCACCGCTACAACAACTTCCTTTACCTGGGCCGCGGCATCCAGCTTCCCGTGGCGATGGAGGGTGCCCTCAAGCTGAAAGAGGTCAGCTACATCCACGCCGAAGGATACCCGGCCGGCGAGATGAAGCACGGGGCCATCGCCCTTATAGACCGCGAGATGCCGGTCATCGCTATCGCGCTTAAGGACGAGATGCACGACAAGATGATGAGTAACATCGAGCAGGTGAAAGCGCGCGAGGGGACGGTGATCGCCCTGGGCTCAGAGGGGGACGAAGAGCTGGCCGCCAAGGCGGACCATGTCATCTACGTCCCTGAGGCGTCCCCGCTGCTCTCACCCATATTCACCACTATCCCCTTGCAGTTCTTCTCTTATCACATCGCCCTGCGCCGCGGCTGTGACATCGATCAGCCGCGAAACCTGGCTAAGACCGTCACCGTCGAATAGCCAGACGCCACTCAATAGATACGCTAAGTGGATTATTGCCATAGCTTGCGTCTATCGCCCGCGTCCTGAGCTATTAGGTGGAAAAATATTGACGTCGCGGGTATAATTGCTTTGCCGTGCCAAGCTGGCCGTGCGGCGCGTCATCAAGGAGGAATACCTGCTTGAAGCCGGGTTTGAATGCACCGTGGGCAATCGGCTCTAGACCGTCACCCCATACCTACATTCGGACAAGCGCACGCTGATGGGTGGTGGACACACGGTGGGCAGCACGAATTATATCTACCGGTTCCGCGAGGGCGACGCGGATATGCGGGACTTGCTGGGCGGCAAGGGCGCCAACCTGTGCGAGATGGCCCGCTTGGGCCTGCCAGTACCACCCGGCTTCGTAATCACCACCGAGGCCTGCCGCGAGTACTACCGTCTCGGCGGCGCTCTCCCCGAGGGGTTGTGGGACAGCATCCAACAGCACGTCGCCGAGATTGAGGAGGCCGTGGGCCGCCGCTTCGGCGACCTCACCAACCCCCTCCTCGTTTCGGTCCGCTCCGGCTCCAAGTTCTCGATGCCGGGGATGATGGACACGATCCTCAACCTCGGACTTAACGATGACACCGTGGACGGCCTTGCCCAGGCCACCGGCGACCGCCGGTTCGCCCTAGACTCCTTCCGCCGCTTCATCCAGCTATTCGCCAAGGTCGCCCTCCACCTGGAGGCCGAGCCGTTTGATGACGCCGTGGCGGAGGCCAAGACCCGCACGGGAGCCGCCTCCGACGCCGAACTCGACCCAGACGCCCTCCAAGAGATCCTCGAGCGCTTCAGGGAGATCATCCGGGAGCGCTCCTCCACGCCGTTCCCGTCCGACCCGTGGGAGCAGCTGCGGATCGCCGTCCAAGCAGTCTTCGAGAGCTGGAACAGCGCACGGGCGACCGCCTACCGCGAGCATCACCGCATCCCTCACGACATCGGCACCGCGGTCAACGTCCTGGCCATGGTCTTCGGTAACAGCGGCTGGGACAGCAGCACCGGCGTCTGCTTCAGCCGCAGCCCCACCACCGGCGACCGCGAGCTCTACGGCGAGTACCTGCCCAACGCCCAGGGCGAGGACGTCGTCTCCGGTGCCCGCACGCCTAAACCCATCGCCGGCCTCGCCGATGAGGTGCCGGACGTGTACCGGGAGCTGGTGGAGATCGTCGATCGTCTGGAGCGGCACTACGCCGACGTGCAGGATGTCGAGTTCACGGTGGAGCACGGTCGACTCTACGTCCTCCAAACCCGCTCCGCCAAGCGGACGGCCGCGGCCGCCGTCAAGACCGCCCTAGATATGGCGCGGGAAGGCCTCATCAGTCACGAGGAAGCGGTCCGCCGCGTCCCCGCCGAGGACCTGTCTCAGCTCCTCGTGCCCCGCTTCGATGAGGCGGCCAAGCAGGAGGCCATCCGCCAGGGACGGCGCCTCGCCCAGGGCCTCAACGCCTCCCCGGGAGCCGCCACCGGTCGCATCGTCTTCGACGCCGAGACTGCCGCCAGCGCCGACTCAGACGAGTCCTTGATCCTCGTCCGGCCCGAGACCAGCCCCGACGATATGCCCGGTATCCTCCGTGCCGCTGCCATCCTCACCAGTCGCGGCGGCATCACCAGCCACGCCGCCGTCGTCACACGCGGCCTCGGTAAGCCGGCCGTCGTCGGCTGCGCCAGCCTGCGGGTCGATACTCGCCGCCGGCTGTTGTCAGCCAACGGCACAGAACTCCACGAGGGGGAGGAGATCAGCATCGACGGCTTCTCCGGCGAGGTCTTCGCCGGCCGCATTGAGACCGTGACGCCTGACGTCAGCGGCACCGGCGAGCTCGCTCTGCTCCTCACCTGGGCTGACGAAATCCGCCGCCTGGACGTACGCGCCAACGCTGACACCCCCGATGACGCCCGCCAGGCCCTCACCTTCGGCGCTCAAGGCATCGGCCTCTGCCGCACGGAGCACATGTTCTTCCAGCCGGAGCGCCTCCCCTTCGTTCGCGAGATGCTCACCCAGGCCCCCGCGGTCTCCCTGATGAAAAGCGAGATAGAGGATGCCCGGGGGGCAGTGAATCAAGCGACAGGCGAGGCCCGCGAGGCAGCCCAGAAGCGACTGCGCGCCGCCGAAGCGCGACTCGCCAACAGCGAGGACGCCAAGGCCTACGGGACAGCGCTGGACCGCCTGGCCGAGTACCAGACCGCCGACTTCCGTGACATCCTTCGGATCATGGACGGCAAGCCTGTCGTCATCCGCCTCCTGGATGCTCCTCTGCACGAGTTCCTACCGCCGTACGAGTCGCTCTTGCAGGAGGTGGCCGTCCTCCGCGCCACGGGCGGCGATCCCCAGGCGCTGGAAGAGAAGGAGCGTCTGCTGGAGTCCGCCAAGTCTCTCCAGGAGGCGAACCCGATGCTGGGCCACCGCGGCTGCCGCTTAGGCCTCACCTACCCGGACGTGTACGAGATGCAGGTGCTGGCCATCGCGCGCGCCACCTGCGACCTGGCCCGCGAAGGGCTCGATCCCAGGCCGGAGGTCATGATCCCGCTGGTGATGGACGCCAGCGAGCTGCGCGCCCTCAACGCCCGCCTTGAGAGGGTCACTCGGGAGGCTGAAGACTGCCCCCAGCCAGTAACGATTCCCTTCGGCACCATGATCGAGCTCCCCCGCGCCGCCCTTACCGCTGACCGTATCGCCCCTGAGGTCCGCTTCTTCTCCTTCGGCTCCAACGACCTCACCCAGATGACCTTCGGATTCAGCCGTGATGACGCCGAGGAGAAATTCCTGAGCTTCTACCTGGAGTCCGGCCTCCTGCCCCGCAACCCCTTCCAGCAGCTGGACGAGGCCGGCGTGGGCCGGCTCATCCGCATCGCCGTGGAGGAGGGGCGCGCGGCCAACCCGGAGCTGGAGCTGGGCCTCTGCGGCGAGCACGGCGGCGACCCCGACAGCATCGACTTCTGCCACCGCGCCGGGCTGGACTACGTCTCCTGCTCGGCCCTGCGACTCCCCATCGCCCGCCTGGCCGCCGCCCAGGCGACGCTCGCCCAGCGCGAGCGGGACGCGTAGACGGCAGGGCACGCGCTCTAGCGGGGTCGCTGTCACTGACCCCAGCCTCCCAAACGTTTGGTTGATTTGGGGTGTCCGTATCCGGCGTTTGGTTGTTTTTCCGAAAAGAGTGTGTTTGGGGCCGGTTCTGAATCTGCGGCAAGGGCCTTTGTTTGGTCGTTTTGGGCCGCGGGGCGGGAGGCTCAGATAGGAGGCCGGGGCGCGGCCGGGCCGTCAAGGGGTGGATGACATCGAGGGGAAGGAGGACAGTGGACAGGAGTTGGCGGATGGGACCAGCCTCAGGCGGATGGTGTTAAGGTGCGGGTACGCCTTCCAGCGTAGGGCGAACGGGGGTGAAGGTGGAAGGGGGAGACGGCAGCAGA
>CAJXNA010000105.1 GCA_913056415.1 uncultured Chloroflexota bacterium
CCCTAGCTGTTCCGTCAGTGCCGTAGACTCCACGATGTCCGCGAACAGGATGACGGCCATCCCCTCCGGCAGCTCCGCCTTGGCTGCGGCCTCCTCGCCCTCGCCCAGAAACTCGTCGATGGCCGTCAGTACCGGCTCCACGTCGTCCATGAATGGCAGGGGCGATTGTCCCTCCAGAAGAGCCAGGCGGGCATCCGGTATACGGGATGCAAGCTCTCTGGCCACGCCCACCTCAGGGAAGGCAGTCTCGCGACGGTGAAGCACCAACGTGGGCACCCTCACCTGCCCCAGCAGGTGCGTCACATCGAACTCGTCTGCTGCGGTCGAGAGCGCCATCACTGCGTCAGGTGTGACGGACTCCCGCATGAATGCAGCTAAATTGCGCGCCTCTTCATCCTCTGACCATCCCAGGATGCCACGTGCTACCGTCTCCGTGGCCATCTCCCAGTCTTTCGTGACCATCTCATCCAGTGCCTTGGCCCACGGTGGGTCGGAGGTCTTGGCCCAGGTACACCACAGGACAAGGTGCGATACGCGCTGCGGGCGGCGGGCGGCGTAGGCGATGGCCACCGGCCCCGAGTGAAGAGGCGCGAACAGGGCGAACCTCTCGAGGCTCAGGTGGTCCACGGCCGCCTCAAGGTCTAGCAGCCACGCGTCGAGGGAGTATTCGGCCACGTCCCGGTCCGAAAGCCCCTGTCCTCTGGAGTCGTACCGGACCAGCTTCCTCTTCTCCGCCAGCCGCTGATACCAGTCTCGGTACTCGGGGATCTGCCACTCCAACTGGATGTGGCCGAACGGTATGTTCGGCATTATCACGAGCGGCACGCCTTCCCCTAGCGTTGAGCAGGCGATGCTTACCCCGTCGGTAGTCTGCGCGTACTGGATCTGCGGCTCCATAGCGGCCTTATTCTACGCCATAGATGCCCATCTGGATACGCTTCTGCGTGCCACCTTCCCCTCCCACCTCTGCCTTATTACGCCTACCATGGCCGTAGGGCCTGCTCCGCCCACCGCACCTTAACACCCCTATCGATTGGATGAAGGATGAACCAGAGCGGGAACCGAAGCCTTCCAGACGCTCAGCACGAATCCACGTGCCGTTACCCCCTTGACACCGCCATCCCCTTCCTAAGCGTGGCCACCGTCACCCAAAACAACCAAACTTCTCGGTCTGCTCGTTTGCACGATCTAACGCCGGCTACCCTGAGCAGTCCGCGCGCCGTCTCGTTGACTGGCGATTGGCCGCGCGCTATCGTGAGCTTGACCCGCCGGCAGGCAGATAGGAGGCAGACGCGCCGTCCCATGGGTCATTGGCTGAGGCTGGGCGATCTCGAGCTGCTCGTGGTGAGCGATGGCGTCCTGCGCCAGGACGCCGGCGCCGTCTTCGGCCTCACCCCCCGCCTGATGTGGGAGCGCTACCTGCCGGAGCTGGACGATAAGTACCGCTTCCCCCTGGGCCTGAACTCCATGCTCGTCCGTGGTCAGGGGAAGACCGTGCTCGTGGAGACCGGCGTCGGCACCAAGACAGGCCGCACCCCCGGCGTTTCGGGCACGGACGAGAGCGGGTCGCTGCTCCGTAACCTGCAGCGCGAAGGCATCCGGCCCGAGGACGTGGACATCGTCGTCAACACCCACCTCCACTTCGATCACGCCGGCGGCAACACCCTGATCTCCGATGGCAAGCCGGTCCCCGCTTTCCCCCGCGCCCGCTACCTCATCCCGAAGGGCGAGTGGCAGGTCGCCGCCAGCCCCAACGAGCGCACCCGCGCCACCTACCTCGCCGAGAACTTCGAGCCCCTTGAAGACGCCCGCCAGGTCGAGCTTGTTGAAGGCGAGGTGGAGATTATCAGAGGGGTGTGTCTGCTGCCCGCGCCCGGCCACACCGCCGACCACTGCATCGTGGAGCTCGACTCAGGCGGCGAGCTCGCCCTCTACGTTGGGGAGCTCGCCCAGCACCCCGTAATGCTGGAGCGCATCGCCTGGATCTCCGCCTTCGACGTCCTCCCCCTGGTGTCGTTGGAGACGAAGAAGCGCGTCATCGAGCGGGCGCTGGAGCGGCGGTCGCTCATCGTCTCCGTGCACGCGCCCTACCCGGGCCTGGGACGCCTGCGCCTGGAGGATGGTAAACGCAGATGGGAACCGCTGGACGGGCAGGGACGATGACCGACCAGCCCGCCGCCGGTACCCTGCGCCGCACCTCCCTTCACGACGAGCACCTGCTCCTGGGCGCCCGCATGGTCCCCTTCGCCGGCTGGGAGATGCCTGTCCAGTACGCCGGCATCATCGAGGAGCATCAAGCGGTGCGGCGGGCCGCCGGCATGTTCGACGTCTCCCACATGGGCCGCTTCGAGCTCATCGGTCCGGAGGCCGCCGCCCTCCTCCGCTACGTCTGCACCTACGACATGACCCGCCTCTCGCCCGCCCGCGGCCACTACGCCGTCGCCTGCCGCCCCGACGGCGGCATCATGGACGACGTCTACGTCTACTGCCTCGCGGAAGACCGTTATCTGCTCGTGGCCAACGCCTCCAACGCCGGCAAGATCCGCGGCTGGCTCCGCCAGCACGGTCGCCGCTTCCGGGTGGAGATCTCCGACCGCCACACCTCCACCTGCATGATCGCCGTGCAGGGGCCCCAGGCGCTGGAGCGACTCGCCCGCGTGTTGGAGCCCGATTTCATCAAACCCCTGAAGCCGCGCGCCTGCGGCGAGATAGAGTGGGAGAACGCCTTCGTCTTCGCCTCGCGCACCGGCTACACGGGAGAGGACGGATTGGAGCTCGTCTCTTCGGCGGCCGCCGGCCCCCGCCTCTGGCGGGCCCTCTTGGACGCGGAAGTGCTCCCCTGCGGCCTCGGCGCCCGCGATACCCTGCGCCTGGAGGCGTCACTCCTCCTCTACGGTAACGACATGGACGAGACGGTGAACCCGATTGAGGTGGGGTTGGGCTGGGTCGTGACCACGGACGACGGCGCCGACTTCCTCGGACGTGAGGCGCTCCTGCGCGCCCGCGAGAGCCAACTTCAGCGTACGCTCGTCTGCCTGAAAGCCCAGGAGCGAGGCATAATGCGGCCGGGCTGCTCCATCTTGCGTTCCGGGCGGCAGGTAGGTAAAGTCACCAGCGGTAGCCACTCGCCGACCCTGGGCGGGAGCATCGCCATGGGCTTCGTACCACCGGAGTTGGCGGCGGAAGGAACGGAGCTGATCGTGGACATCCGCGGCAAGCCCCTTCCGGTGCGGGTGGTGCCTCGTCCGTTCTACAAGCGCCCTCGGGCCGCAGAGGAAAGGAACGCTTAGTTGGTCATACCCCCTGACCTCCGCTACACGAACGAACACGAGTGGGTACGCGTGGATGACGGGATCGGCACAGTGGGCATCACCGACTACGCCCAGGATCAGTTGGGAGATGTCGTCTACGTGGACCTGCCGTCGCCCGGCAAGCAGCTCTCCCAGCTCGCCGTATTCGGGGAGATCGAGTCCGTCAAGGCCGTGTCCGAGCTGTACGCTCCCGTTAGCGGCGAGGTGGTCGAATCGAACGGGGCCCTCGCCGACAAGCCGGAGCTGATCAACGACTCGCCCTACGGCGAAGGCTGGCTTATGAAGCTGCGCCTGGCCGACGAGGGCGAGATCGAGAAGCTCCTCACCGCCGAACAGTACAGCGACTTCATCGAGCGGGAGGCCGAATGACCTCCCCCCACCCCTACATCCCCAACACCGACGAAGACCGTCGCGCCATGCTCGACGCCGCCGGCGTCGCTACCGCCGACGAGCTGTTCGCCGACATCCCGCCGGAGCTGCGCATCGACGGCCTCGATCTTCCTCCGGCGCTATCGGAGCAGGATCTGATGCGGGAGATGACCGCCCTGGCCGCCCGCAACCAGGTCCCCGGCAACGGACAGGCAGGCGACTCCGCCTCCGGCGGATGCTTCCTGGGCGCCGGCGCCTATCGCCACTTCATCCCCAGCGTCGTCGGCCACGTCATAAGCCGCTCCGAGTTCTACTCCGCCTACACCCCCTACCAGCCCGAGATCAGCCAGGGCACCCTGCAGACGATGTTCGAGCTCCAGTCCATGACCTGCGAGCTGACCGGCATGGACGCGGCCAACGCCGGCATGTACGACGGCGCCAGCGCCCTCGCCGAGGCCTGCCTCATGGCCTGCAACGTCACCGGCCGCAGCCGCATCGCCGTCCTGGACAGCGTCCACCCGGCCTACGCCGACGTAGTGCGCACCTACGCCCGCGGCCGTGACCTGGCGGTGGACGTGGTGTCGGACAGCGCCGTGCCTGCCGGCAGGCAGGGCATCAGCCAGGAGCACGCCTGCCTGGCCGTCCAGCACCCCAACTTCTTCGGCTGCCTGGAGGACGTTTGGCAGCGGGAGGCGGCCGCCCACGCCGCCGGCGCTCTCCTAATCGCCGTGACCGACCCGATCTCGCTGGGGCTGCTGGCGCCGCCCGGCGACTACGGCGCCGACATCGCCGTCGCCGAGGGGCAGAGCCTGGGCTGGCCGGTCACCTTCGGCGGGCCCTACCTGGGGCTGTTCGCCTGCCGCCAGCAGTACCTGCGCCGGATGCCCGGCCGCATCGTCGGCCGCACCAGCGACCTGGACGGCCGCACCGGATACGTCCTCACCCTTCAGACGCGAGAGCAGCACATCCGGCGCGAGCGCGCCACCTCCAACATCTGCACCAGCCAGCAGCTTGTAGGGCTCGCCGCCGCCGTATACCTGGCCGCGGTAGGCAAGCACGGCCTGCGCCGCATCGCCGAGACCTGCTACCACCGGGCGCACTACGCGGCGGAGCGCATCGCCGACCTGCCCGGCTACTCGCTCGCATTTGAGGCGCCTTTCTTCAAGGAGTTCACCGTCCGATGCCCCCGCCCCGTCCCGCAGATACAGGCGCGGCTCCAGGAGCGGGGGATCATCGGCGGCCTGGACGTCAGCGACCGTGTCGAGAACGGGATGCTCCTCTGCGTCACGGAGGTGAACACCCGAGAAGAGATCGACCGCTTGGTGGAAGCGCTGGCGGAGGCGGCGCAATGACCACCGCCGAGCGAAGCAAGACTAACCCGAAAGCGATGGACATCGGCGCCCGCCTCACGTTCGACCTGAGCCGGCCGGGGCGCAAAGGCGTGCTGCTGCCGGAGCCGGACGTGCCGCCGGCGGCGCTGCCGGACGCCCGCTTCCTGCGCTCGGAGCTCAACCTGCCGGAGCTATCGCAGAACCAGGTGGTCCGCTACTTCCTGGGGCTGAGCAAGCTCAACTACAGCCTGGACACCGGCTTCTACCCCCTCGGCTCCTGCACCATGAAGTACAACCCAACCGTCAACGAGGACATCGGCCGCCTGCCCGGCTTCGCCCTCGCTCACCCCCTCCAGCCGGAGGCCACCGTCCAGGGCGCGCTGGCCGTCCTCCACCAGCTCCAGCAGGCCCTCGCCGCCATCACCGGCATGGACGCCGTCGCCCTGACCCCCGCCGCGGGCGCGCAAGGAGAGCTGTGCGGTATCCTCATGATCAAGGCCTTCCTGGAGGATCACCCTGACCAAGTCGGGGCCCGGCGCAAGGTGCTCATCCCGGACTCCGCCCACGGTACGAACCCGGCCACCGCCGCCATGTGCGGCTTTCAGGTCGTCACCATCCCCTCCGACCGCGATGGCAACACAGACATGGCGGCCCTGGAGTCCGCCCTGGACAACGGCGTCGCGGCGATGATGCTCACCCTGCCCTCGACCCTTGGCCTGTTCGATCCCAACATCGAGCGAATCGCCCAGACGCTGCACCGGCACGGCGCCCTCCTCTACGGCGACGGCGCCAACCAGAACGCCTTCCTGGGCCGCGCCCGCTTCGGCGATATGGGGTTCGACGTGGTGCACCTGAACCTGCACAAGACGTTCTCCACACCCCACGGCGGTGGCGGCCCCGGCGCCGGCCCCGTCTGCGTCAAGGCCAAGCTGGCGCCCTACCTGCCAGCGCCGGTGGTGGAGACGGACGGAGAGTCGTACAGCCTGGCCGCGCCGGAGCGCAGCATCGGCAAGACGATGGCCTTTCACGGCAACTTCGGTGTACTGGTCCGCGCTCTCACCTACATCCGCTCACTGGGCGCCGAAGGGCTGCGCGCCATCAGCGATAACGCCGTGATCAACGCCAACTACGTCCTCACCCGCCTGCGCCGCGCTTATCATCTTCCCTACGATCGCCGCTGCATGCACGAGGTCGTGTTCTCCCCGCCCAAGGCGGGCCGGCGGGCGAAAGGGGCGAAGACCCTGGACATCGCCAAGCGGCTCATCGACTACGGCTTCCACCCGCCCACCATCTACTTCCCGCTAATCGTCGACGAGGCGCTGATGGTGGAGCCCACAGAGTCTGAGGCGAAGGAAGCGCTGGACGCCTTCTGCGAGGCGATGCTGGCGATCGCCCGCGAGGCGGAGGAGGAACCGGAGCTGCTGCGCGGCGCCCCCCACGACGCCCCCCTGCGCCGCCTCGACGAGGCCGCCGCCGCCCGCAAGCCCTACCTGCGCTGGCGGCCACCCGGACAAGGAGGAAGGTGATCGGAATGCCAGTAAATAGGACATATCTGTCATTCTGAGCCCTTCGCGCTTTGTCATTCTGATCCGCCAAAGGCGGAGAAGAATCTCGTTTACCCTGTGAGCGACTACTACGTGTACATCATGACGAACAACTCGGGGACGCTGTATGCTGGCGTCACGAATAACCTGGAGCGGCGTGTCTACGAGCACAAGCAGGGCGTCGGCGGCTTCACGAAGAGATATAAGCTGACAAGACTTGTCTACTACGAATCGACGCCGGACGTGCGGGCGGCGATTCAGCGCGAAAAGGAGATCAAGAGCTGGGTCAGGCGCAAGAAGATTGCGCTGATAGCGTCCATGAATCCATACTGGAGGGACTTGAGCGAGCTGTGCGTCGCGGAGGGGCGAGACCCTTCGCTACGCTCAGAGCTTGTGAATAAATCGGTTTGTTATTC